>NZ_DATMGA010000006.1:0-39424 GCF_035555955.1 Eoetvoesiella sp.
TAGCCCTTGGCTTCCCCGCCGCCGGCCTTGGCCAGCACCGTCGTGATCGCCGCCGTCAACGTCGTCTTGCCGTGGTCAACGTGGCCAATCGTGCCCACGTTTACGTGCGGTTTGGTCCGCTCAAACTTACCTTTTGCCATGATTTATCCCATCGATATTTTCAAGGAAACAAAAAATTCATCCGCCCACAAAAAAGGAATGTGGGCGGAAACCTGTATTACTTTTACTTGCCGCGCGCGCTGATAACTTCCTCAGCGACGTTCTTCGGAGCCTCGGCGTAGTGCTTGAACTCCATGGTGTAGGTTGCGCGACCTTGCGTTTGCGAACGCAGGCTGGTCGCATAACCGAACATTTCCGCCAGCGGGACTTCGGCCTTGATGGTCTTGCCGCCGCCGGGGATGTCGTCCATGCCCTGAACCATGCCGCGACGGGAGGACAAATCGCCCATGACCGTACCGGCGTAATCTTCAGGCGTTTCGACTTCAACCGCCATCATGGGCTCGAGCAGCACGGGGCTGGCCTTGCGCATGCCGTCCTTGAACGCCATGGAGGCGGCCATGCGGAACGCGTTTTCGTTGGAGTCCACATCGTGGTACGAACCGAAGAACAGCGTGACCTTCACGTCGACCACCGGGTAGCCGGCCACCACGCCCGCGGGCAAGGTGTCCTGGATGCCCTTGTCGACGGCCGGGATGTATTCGCGAGGAACCACACCGCCCTTGATGGCGTCGACAAACTCGTAACCGCCGCCAGGAGGCAGGGGCTCGAGCTTGAGCACAACGTGACCGTACTGGCCGCGGCCGCCCGACTGTTTGACGAACTTGCCTTCGATTTCGTCGCAGGTCTTGCGGATGGTTTCGCGGTAGGCCACCTGAGGCTTGCCGACGTTGGCTTCAACGCCGAACTCGCGCTTCATGCGGTCGACCAGCACTTCGAGGTGCAGCTCGCCCATACCCGAAATAATGGTCTGGCCGGATTCTTCATCGCTGCGCACGCGGAAGGAAGGATCTTCCTGGGCCAGGCGCGACAAGGCGATACCCATTTTTTCCTGGTCGGCCTTGGTCTTGGGTTCGACAGCCTGTGAAATCACGGGCTCGGGGAACTCCATGCGTTCGAGCAGAATGTGCTGACCAACGTCGCACAGCGTTTCGCCGGTGGTCACGTCTTTCAGACCCACCACGGCGGCGATGTCGCCAGCCAGAATTTCCTTGATTTCAGCGCGGTTGTTCGCGTGCATCTGCAGAATGCGGCCAATGCGTTCTTTCTTGCCCTTGATGGGGTTGTAAACGGTTTCGCCGGAATTCAGGACGCCCGAGTACACGCGCACGAAAGTCAGCTGGCCGACGAACGGATCGCTCATCAGCTTGAAGGCCAGTGCCGAGAACTTGGCGTTGTCGTCAGCCGGCAGGCTGATGGTATTGCCGTCGTCGTCGACGCCTTCGACCGGAGGAATGTCCACGGGCGAGGGCAGGTAGTCGATGACCGCGTCCAGCATGCGCTGAACACCCTTGTTCTTGAACGCCGTGCCGCACAGCATGGGCTGGATTTCGCCAGCAATGGTGCGGATGCGCAGGCCCAGGTTGATCTCTTCTTCGGTGAGCTCACCGCTTTCGAGATACTTGTTCATGAGCTCTTCGTTGGCTTCGGCGGCCGACTCGACCAGCTTTTCACGCCATTCGTTGGCGGAATCCACCAGCTCGGCGGGAATCTCGCCGTATTCGAATTTCATGCCCTGGGTGGCTTCGTCCCAGATGATGGACTTCATCTTGATGAGGTCGACCACGCCCTTGAAGGTGTCTTCAGCGCCGATGGGGATGACGATGGGCACAGGGTTGGCCTTCAGGCGCACCTTGAGCTGATCGTGAACCTTGAAGAAGTTGGCGCCGGTGCGGTCCATCTTGTTGACGAACGCCAGGCGGGGCACGCCGTACTTGTTGGCTTGGCGCCAAACGGTTTCGGACTGGGGCTGAACGCCGCCCACAGCGCAATACACCATGCACGCGCCGTCGAGCACACGCATCGAACGCTCCACCTCGATGGTGAAGTCGACGTGTCCCGGGGTGTCGATGATGTTGATGCGGTGTTCGGGGTAGTTGCCGCCCATGCCGCTCCAGAACGCCGTCGTGGCAGCCGAGGTAATGGTAATACCGCGTTCTTGCTCTTGTTCCATCCAGTCCATGGTGGCGGCGCCATCGTGAACTTCACCAATTTTGTGGCTGACGCCGGTGTAGAACAGAATACGCTCGGTCGTCGTGGTTTTGCCAGCATCGATGTGAGCGGAGATACCAATATTGCGATAACGCGAAATTGGGGTTTTACGGGCCATGATTGTGTCCTTAGATTACCAACGGAAATGACTGAATGCTTTGTTGGCTTCAGCCATTTTGTGCGTGTCTTCACGCTTTTTCATCGCGCCGCCGCGACCTTCGGCCGCATCGAGCAATTCACCAGCCAGGCGCAAATCCATGGACTTTTCACCGCGTTTCTTGGCTGCTTCGCGCAACCAGCGCATTGCCAGGGCCAGGCGGCGCACAGGGCGCACTTCAACCGGCACTTGGTAATTCGCACCGCCAACTCGGCGGCTCTTGACTTCAACGACGGGCTTGATGTTGTTGATCGCAGTGTTGAACACTTCGATAGGCTCTTTGCCAGTTTTAGCCTGAATCTGGTCCAGCGCGCCGTAGACGATACGCTCGGCAACAGCTTTTTTACCAGACAACATAACAACGTTCATGAATTTGGCGAGATCCACACTGCCAAACTTGGGATCGGGGAGAATTTCACGCTTGGGAACTTCGCGACGACGAGGCATTTTTAACTTCCTTGTGACAGTTCAGTTGAACCGTGTTTTCACGGTCTCGGCCTTCAAAAATGAGGACCACTTACATGCTATGGGCCCATGCCCACGGCTGCACTGATACGACTAGCCGAGCTAGCCAGACAAATAACTTAGGCTTTTTTCGGGCGTTTCGCGCCGTACTTGGAACGCGCCTGCTTGCGGTCTTTCACGCCTTGCAGGTCGAGCGAACCGCGAACGATGTGATAACGCACACCAGGCAAGTCCTTGACACGACCGCCGCGCACGAGAACCACAGAGTGCTCTTGCAGGTTGTGGCCTTCACCGCCGATGTACGAAATGACTTCGAAACCGTTGGTAAGACGAACCTTGGCGACTTTACGCAAAGCCGAGTTAGGTTTTTTGGGGGTGGTGGTGTACACACGGGTGCACACACCGCGGCGCTGCGGGCAGTTTTCGAGCGCGGGGCTCTTGCTGTTGGCGCGGCTGACTTCGCGCGGTTTACGCACGAGTTGACTAATGGTTGGCATGACCTTTACGCATCCTTTTACCTGTATGCAGAATTTGCATACTGATTTACGTATTTGAATGAAACACCCGGGCCAATCCAGACTGGCTCGAACTGGCCGGTTGCCCCGTCGCCCGCATTCGAAGGTTTGGCATCAACGAACAAAAGCGGCAAAAACAACTTGGGCGGTTTACGCAAAAACCGCCCAGTCCAGTAAAGAAACACGTAAAGAGCGGGTCTTGCAGTAAAACTACGGCTAACCTAAAACATTTTGGCAATTAAATATTTTGGTTAGCTTGCCATCGTACCATGGAAAAACATTGAAGGTCAATGAAACCGCCAATACCGGCCGCCACAGCCTCAAACTGGCGGTTTTTCCCAACATTTGCAGTTTTGCTTCTTTCCCGTCTGTGCCAAGCCGGGCCTGGCGCTCCTTCAAGTATCAGGGTAGGCACGTCCTAACCGCATACGTGCTCGCCGATCTTCCGTAAATACAGGCCGAACGCCTCTTTTTCCTGGGGTTCCAGGACTTCCAGGGCATACTCGATAAGCCGGTGGGCGGCCGGCCAGGCTTGGGCGTATTTGTCGCGGCCATGCTCGGTCAGATATACCCGCGTCAGCCGGTTGTCGTTGGGATCGACGCCCCGTTTTACAAGCGAGCGCTGTTCCATTTGGTCGACAACCCGGCTGAGCACAGGAGGCCGAACTGCGATGGCTCGGGCGATATCGCCTATTTTCTTGCCGTCTTCCTCCAGCAGATACTGCAAGACCCGAAAATGAATATAGGTGATATCCAGCTTCCGGAGGGTGGAGTTTCTAAGATCCTGTTCGAGCTTGAAGATGATCGAAGCCATTTGAAAGGCGACATTGCGATCGGGGCCGAGATGCGGAGGGATCAGTTCTTGAGTGGGCATGCGCATAATTATATGTAAAGTCTTGGGTCTTTTCGCAAAACCGAGGCATCCGCCGCACGCCCCGGCCAAGTTTTCTATCGGGCCTTGCGAACACGGCGCAACGTCTTGAACGGCAAGCCCAGCGCCGCCGGCCCAACCGACCGGCTGGCAAATACCACGAGCGTCACAAGGGCCACAACATAAGGCAGCATGACGAAAAACTGATATGGCACTCCCGGGTACCATATCTGCAGCCGGATCTGCAGTGCGTCGGTAATGCCGAACCCCAGACACGCCAGCAAGACTCCCAAGGGATGCCAGGCTCCGAACACAACGCAGGCAATGGCAATGAAGCCTCTGCCCGCCACCATGCCTTCAACGAAGGCATTCACCTGCGCCAGCACCAAAAATGCCCCGCCCATGGCCGCCATGGCGCCTCCGAACAACACTGCCGCCAGACGGTGCGAATTCACCTTGACCCCAGCCGCGTCCGCGGCGGCCGGGTTTTCACCAGAAGCGCGAAGCTCCAATCCCCACGCAGTACGAGGCATGGCGAAAAACAGCAGGAATGCCATGCCAAAGGCCACATATACCAAAACCGTATGGCCAAAAACAACCGGCCCCAAAACCGGCAATTTGCTCAGCACGCCAAAATCGACCGGCGCAAACGCCGGGATTTCGCCGGGAGACCTGCCTATCGTCAGGCGATAGCCGACACCCGAAAGCCCTCCGCCCAGCAAAACCAGGGCCAAGCCCGAGACGATCTGATCCGCGCACAAATAGATGACGAATATGGCATGAATCGCCGCCAGGGCGATACCCCCGAGCAGGGCGAAGGCGACACCGCCCCACGGTGTACCCGTATACACAGCCCCGAAGGCGGCGAGAAACGCCGCAAACAACATGATGCCCTCCAGGCCGACATTCATTATGCCCGCACGCTCGCTGACGAGCTCTCCCAAAGCGGCGAAAACAATGGAGACACTGAGGCGAATACCCGCCGCAAGCAGGCTGACAATGACGATATCCATTACGCCAAGCTCCGTTTACGGGACAGCGCGTCAAAACACAAAAAGCCCAGAATAACGACGCCTTCGATGATATGGACGATGGGGAAAGGCACATTGGCTTCGCGCTGCAGGACGCCAGCGCCGACATAGAATATGGCGAAAAGCAGGGCCGTAAACGGCACCAGGACGGGGGATAAGCGGGCCATGAGCGCGATCGCAATCGCTGCTTGTCCGTAGCCGGGAGCAAAATCGTCCTGCAGGCGCTCAAGTATGCCCGCAACCTGGACGCTGCCGGCAAGACCCGCCAGGCCGCCGCTGACCAGCATCGCCCAAACGACCACCCGCCCCTCGCGCAACCCCGCATAGCGGGCGGCGAACGGGTTTTGTCCCACGGCGGTCAGCTTGAACCCGAACGAAGTCTTCCTGATCACCACCGCAACCACGACGACAGCCGCGAGCGCCACGACGAGGCCGTAATGGACGCGGGTGCCGTCGATCAGGTTCGGCAGCAGGAGCGTTTCCGGCAAATAATCGCTCCAGGGCATAGTCTTGGCCGGCTCCTGAAACGGCCCTCGAATCAGCCAGGCAAGCAGCTGCAGGACAATGAGGTTCAATACGATGGTGGAGATGATTTCGCTCGCGCGATAGCGGGCCTTCAGCCAGCCCACGAAAGCGCCAAGAACCCCGCCCCCGATAAACCCCGCGGCCAGGTATGCGATAAGGCCAAACGGCATCGGCCAGTCGCCAAAAACCGGCGCCAGGGCAAAGCTGACGATTGCGCCGAACAGCAACTGGCCGTCACCCCCGATATTGAAAACGCCCGCCCTGAATGCCACGGCAACGCCCAGGCCTACCAAAGCAAGCGGGATGCTCTGCGTTACGACTTCGAAAAACCCATTGAACGTCCCCAACGTGTAGGCCAGAAGGGATGTATATGCCGTCACCGGATTCTTGCCCGCCATCAGGATGAAAATTGCCGGTATCAGCGCGGTAACCACCGTAACGCTCAATGCGAGCCACATCTGAAACCTCAGGTTGCTGTCGATCTTGATCATCGTCCGGTCATCCAATGGCCGACTTCCTGCAAAGAGGTATCGGAAAGCCGCACGGGTCCGTGCAGTCGCCCGGCGGACAGCACCATGATGCGGTCGGCGACCTGCCAGACTTCATTCAGATCCGCGGACGACAGGAACACGCCGGCTCCAGCCGTCCGTTTGAGAAGCAGCTGGTTGTTCACGAAAGCGATGGTCTGGACATCCAGCCCGCGTGTCGGATGCGCGGCAATCACCACCTTTGGATCGTTGGCCAGCTCTCGCGCCAAAACCAGCTTTTGCTGATTGCCTCCCGATAACTGGGACATCAGCGCCTCCGTCCCCGGCGCCCGGATCGCGAAGTCATCGATGGCCCGTTCCACCACTTGCCTGAGCACCCGGGGGACGAGCCAGCCTGCCTTATTGAACCGGGTATCGTTGAGTTGCGTCAGCAAATAATTATCCGCAAGGCAGGACGCCGCAAGCACGCCGTCCTTCAACCTGTCTTCGGGAATATGGCTGACTCCACCCTTGCGCACACGCTCGGGACCGAGGTAGCCTCCCCCGGCATCGAACCAGTACCTCACGCTGCCCGAATCCGGCGCAAGCAGGCCGGCCAACATCTGCACCAGCTCCGTCTGGCCATTCCCGTCCACCCCGCAAAGGGCCAGGACTTCTCCCGGGTAGAGTTCGAAGCTGACGCCGTCGAGGGCCAAGGTTCCGTTCGAGCGCCGAACCGAAACCGAATCGACGGACAACAGCCGGGTTGGCACGGTCTGGCTCTGCGTGCGCGGCACCAGCGTGGGCAGGTCATCACCGACCAATAGCCGTATGAGATCGTCCCTGCTCTTGCCGCCGACGTCCGAGACGCTGACCACTTTTCCCAGCCGCATGACGACCACCCTCCGACAGGACTCCAGGATGTCCTCGAGTTTGTGGCTGATGATCAGAACCGCCGTTCCCTGCCCGGCCAGCTCTGCCACCATCTGAAACAAGGCGGGTCGCTCTTCGCGCGACAGCACCGCGGTCGGCTCGTCCAGGATCAGCAGCTTCGGTTTGCGCGAAAGCACCTTCATGATCTCGACACGCTGCTGTTCGCCAACCGTCAACCTGTCGACACGCCGCTCGAACGACGTAGACATGCCCAGGCGCTCCGCGATGGGAAGGATGTCAGCCTTGAGCCGCTCCAGCCGCAAGCGGCCGCGTCCCCAGCGGGGATCGCCCAGCGCCAGATTTTCGGCCACCGTCAGCGCCCCCACCAGCTTGAAATGCTGGTGCACCATGCCGACACCCGCCTCGGCGGCGGCGCGCGGCGAGTCGAAGTGCATGGCCTTGCCGTCAAATCGCACGATGCCCTCGTCCGGGGTTATCAACCCCGAAATAATGTTCATCAGCGTCGATTTGCCGGCTCCGTTCTCGCCCAGCACCCCTACGACTTCGCCATGGCCAACCGAAAAGCCAACGCCGTCGTTCGCGACCAATCGCCCAAAACGTTTTGTTACCCCTTCGAGTTCAAGCAGCGGTTGATCCGGCAATGCCATGGCAGCTCCCGTCCCGGCGGCGGCTCAACGGATCGGCGGAAGATCTTTCACCGTCCCGGCCTTGATGCCGTCGGCAATCTCCCGCAGCGTCGCTTTCTGGCTATCCGAGAATTTCGAATCGAACTTCCTGAACGGAGCGAGGCCGATTCCATTGTCCTTCAGACCCAATAGATAGTTTTTCGGCTCGATGGTGCCATCGATGACCTTCCCGATCGCCATGTCGATGTTGACGTCGAAATTGATGAGCGCCGTGGTGACCACGGTATCGGGCGCCAGGGACGCAGAATCGAAGGCCGTTCCGATCATCAAGACTTTCTTCTCTTTGGCGGCCTGCAGCGTTCCGACCACGTTTTCGTTGCCGATGCCCGACACCACATCCGCGCCCTGGTCGATCATGCTGGTAGTGATTTCTTTTGCCTTGGCGATATCGGAAAACGAGCCCACATAAGCGGACAACACCTTGATCGACGGATTGATGCGCTTGCTGCCGCGATGATAGCCGTCATCGTATTCTTGTATGGTGGGCACGGGAATGGCCGGCACGTTGGCGATGATGCCGGATTTACTTATCATGGCCGCGACGGCACCGGCCATATAGCCAGCGTCGCCCCAGCGGTTGTCGAAAGACGCCAGGTTGGGGGCCTCCGATACCTTGGCCGTATTGACGATGAACCAGGTCTTGGGAAAGCGCTTGTGGATGCGCTTGGCTGCATCGGCGAACTGGAATCCATGGGCGATGATGATGTCGTATCCATCGCGCGCATAGGCCGACAGTGCGTCCTGAGCCTCGGCCGTCTGCGTGTTTTCACGGATGGAGACATGAATCCCGGGATACTTTTTCTGGGCCTTCTTTATACCTTGCGCTGCCGCGCTGTTGAAGGTTCCGTCCGTTACCGAGCCAGGCAGAATCAGGGCGACCTTCAGGTTTTTATTCACAGAAGCCTGAGCCTGCGCGGCCAAGGGCAAAGCAAAAACACATAATGCAAAAATGATTTTACGTAGCATGTTTGTCTCCACACCGTTTTATGAGTTTGCCTATTCCTGGAAATAGCGAATAGGGCTGGATCAACTGCCCTTCAACATACCCACTGCTTCCTCTCCCGTCATGACGTTGCCGAACTGCTGAATGATGTTTTCCAATGCCGCGCGATGCTCTTCGTCGGACAGGGCCCCGCAGCAATCCGACAGCATGGCCACCTTGATGTCCATCATCATGGCGTCGCGCGCCGTCGACTCGCAACAGATGTTCGTCTTGGTACCCGCGATCAGCAGCGTGTCTATGCCCATGCTGCGCAAAACCCGCTCCAGCGACGACGAGCCAGGGATCAATGCGCTATAGCGGTTCTTCACAATGACGATATCGCTGTCATCGACGTCCAGCTCCGAATACACCGCCTGGTTCTCGGGCGCATTGCTGACCAGAGTCCGGTCCCTGACCTCGCCGGCAACCACGTAGTTGTAGAACAGATCCCAATCGCTTCTGCCCGCATGTTGGGTATTGGCATGCAAAACCCATATGACCGGCACCCCCAGCGCACGCAACTGCGGCGTCAATGCGTTGATGCTCGGTACGATGTCCCGTGACGAAGCGACTTCGGCCGGGCTGCCTTTGGCGCAAAAGGTGTTCTGCATGTCGATGACCACCAGCGCGGTCTTCGATGGGGTCATGGTTTCGAAAAAATTGAGCCGGCCGCGACGCGCGAGCACGCGATCGATAATTTCCTGCCTAATTTGAATATTGTGCATCCGAGGTCTCCTTCGACGGTTCCAAAAAGCGGCTAGCCTATCACGACGTCATACAAGTACGGGTCTTCAGGCAATGCCACTTCGCTATCCAGCAGGCTTCCGCAAGACGGACATGCGAACTTGCGCAGGACGAGCTGCGGATGGACCGCATCCGGCCATCCCGCCATGCCGCGCACACGCTCGGTGGCCAGCATCGCCCTGTCTTTCCATTGAGTCTTTGAGTCATGCGGAGCCACACTGTGGCCGCATGCATTGCAGCAAATGTCCCCCGAGTCGGTTGCCGAAAGCGTGGGAGATATCCTGATGCTCATGCCATTGCTCCTTGTTCCATGCGGGCGGCCTTCAACCGGGCTCGGCAGTCTTGCGTCGCCGACATATCCACCTGTCCGTTTTTCAAGATGACGCCATAAAGCTCTTTGGCGGCAAGCTCGGAGATAGTGCCGTTGACAACATCCGCGCCGACGGCCTCCACGGACCGCGCCAATGCGTCCCCAACACCGCCGCCGCCATTCCAGCGCAAATAGAATGCATCACCCTTGGCCAACGGAAACACGCCCCAGCTTATCGGCTTGCGCTCCCCTCGCAGCGATTCAAAATCCGTTTCCCCCGAACGGCGCGAATCCTCGCCGGCGCCCTTGATCAGGACGTAGTCGTTCGATGCGCCCGATCCCCCGCCAGCCAGGCCGTCGCTCATGGGAAACTTCGAGCCTTTGCCGGACAAGACGAAATTGATGCCGCCATCGGGACTTCCATGCGGCACGATGGCGATCTCGCCGCCCAAGCCGCCCCGATACTCACCCGCGCCACCGGAATCCCGCATCCTGCGGCGGAACAGATAGCGGATCGGGAATGCGCCTTCGACGGTTTCCACATTGGCCATGCGTGAAATCGGGTTGGGCATTTCGCCGCCTATATCAACACCGTCACCATAGGTCTTGGCGCCGCCGGCGCCGGCGAACGTCTCGGTCAATGTGTCGATGGCAAGCCGCCCCTCTCTCGTGCGGCCGAACATGAATACGGCAAAATGGTTGGCGTGCCATACGGCCGTTGCTTCGTCAGCGTATTTTTCACTGGCGGCAAGCATCTTTCCGATTGCCGAGCAGGCTGCGTTATTGACCGATTGGATGGCCCCCACAGTAGCCACCGACACCGGCGCAGGCCGGACGCAATTGACGATCGAACCTTCAGGCGCAATCATCTTTATGGGCGCAACCGCCCCTTGATTCCAGGTAATGTCGTAACACAGCAATGGAAACAAGGGCGCGAACAAACCACCCAGCGCTGCCCACTTCGTGCAGTTGACGCTATAGGCGGATTGCGGGCTCGAACCCGTGAAGTCGAACGTCAAGGTATCGTCCTGCTTGGTCATCGTCAGCAGAATCTTCGAGGTCTCGCCCTTGACATCGACATACTGGCGCGATTGCCAGCTGCCGTTGGGCAGCTCCAGTAAACGTTGGCGCAGCAGGTTTTCAGATTGCTCGATGAGGGTTCTGCCTACTTCATCGACCGTATCGGCGCCATACTTTTCAATCAGCGCAAGCATCCGCTCGCCGGCGACGTTGTTGCACGCGATCAGGGAGCGCAAATCAAGCGCCACCATTTCGGGGCTGCGAACCATATTCAGGAAGGTATCCCATATGTCGCGCCGCAGTTCGCCCCTGCTGATCAGCTTCAGCCCTGGACTGCTGAAGCCCTCGCTGTATATGTCGCCGGCGTCCGGCGCGAACCCGCCGGGATTCATGGCGCCAATATCGGAGACATGCACAAAACACGCGCTCCAGGCCACCAGCGTGCCCTCATGGTGAATGGGGGCCAGCATATACACGTCCGAAGTATGCAAGGCGGCCGTATAAGGATCGTTCAGCATGAATACATCGCCTTCCTCGATCTGGCCTTCAAAGCGGCGAATGATCGCCTTGCAGGCCTCGGCCGCGCTGGTCAGATGGTGAAGAAAACCTACGCCCCCCATCAGCAACGAACCATCGGCGCGATACAGGCTGACCATGAGGTCATGGCCTTCATTGGTAATGGCCGTGCCCGACACATGCTTCAGAGTGATGACGGCCTCCTCCACAACCCTGAACAAACGGTGGCGGACAATAGAAAAGGTTATTGGATCCATGTCTGGCCTCATGCAAATTCGATGATGACGTTACGATATTCGTCCATGCTTCCACGCTGCCCCTCTTGCAACACTATCGTCGTGATGGGCGTATGGATAACGGCCGGGCCCGATAGGACGTTCCCCGGCTGCAACTTATCGAAGTCGTAGATATCCGCCGGCGCCATCCCTGCGCGCGCCTCGACGAAAATATTTCTCCGCCCTATCAAAGCACCCTTGGCGTCGACGCCTTGGAACGGCAGCTTGGGCACTTCCGGCTTTTGCAGCAGGCCTCGAGCCGTCAGCCGGAACAGCTTCATCTCGATGCCTGCTTCCCGGTAGGCAGAACCTTTGCCGAACTTACGCTCGTAAAGAGCCTCGAAATCGGAAATCAACATGGCCAGCCCCTGATCGTCCAGCGGGATGGAGGCGCGAACAGGAGTCGTCAATTCGTGAACCTGGCGTGCATAGCGCAGGTCGACCGACCACTCCATCTGCATGGTTTCCTCGCTGAAGCCTTCGCGCTTCAACTGTTCCGCCGCTTCGCGCACCATGGGCTCGTAAATGGCATTGACTTCGTGAGCGGAGGCCGTGGCCGGCAGCGTTTTGGTCGCCGAGTATTGATGCACGATGTCGGCCGACACCAGGCCGAAGGCGCAATTCACGGATGCGGTATACGGCACCACGATTTTCTTTACGCCCAACTCTGCTCCGAACATGGAAGACAGCATTCCACAAGAGCCGCCGAAAGAATGAAGAACGAAATCGCGCGGATCCAGCCCTCGCTCAACCGTGATTTCCCGGATCAAATCGGTAATCTGCGCCGACGCGAGGCGATAGATGCCTATTGCCGCATCGTTCACGCTCATCCCCAACGGCTTGGCGATCTTTTCCTCGAACACCTTGCGGGCGGGCTCGACGTCCAGCCGCATTGTTCCTCCCAGGAAAGTGTCCGGGTTCATATAGCCGATCAACATGAACACATCGGTAAGCGTGGGTTCGGCCCCCCCCAATCCGTAACATATCGGGCCCGGCCTGGAACCCGCGGACTGCGGCCCCACCTTGGGCTCGCCCGTAAGCGGATCAATGCTGACGATCGATCCGCCACCCGCACCGATCGATACCACCTCGATCTTGGGCGCGGAATAATGAAAGCGGTCAACCATCGGCTCGCGAGCGTATTCGATCTCGCCATCCTGGATCACGCTGACCTTGAACGTCGTTCCGCCCATGTCCGTGGCAATGATATCGGGCTGGCCCAATAGCTGGCCAAGGGATTTGCCGCCGATTACACCCGCTGCCGGACCGCACTCAAGCATGCCCACCGAACGATCAGCAGCTTCGTTTGCGGGTAGCAAACCGCCGTAGCCCTGCATGACCATGATCTGTCCACGATAAGCGGTTTCGGCCAGGCGCTTTTCCAGATCGGTGAGATAGCTTTGCGTGATTTTGCCCGCATAGGCATTTATCACCGCTGTGGACGTGCGCTCGTATTCGCCGGGCAGCGGAGCAATATCGGACGATAGCGTGCAATAGACGTTCGGCGCTACACGCGCTGCGACTTCCTTTATAAGGCGCTCGTTGACGGGATTGATGAACGACCAGAGCAACGATACGGCAATGGCATCCACACCCTTTTCGTTGACGAGAAACTCCAGCATTTTCTCGACTTCTTTTTCATCCAGCTCGCGGAGCACCTCGCCCGCGGCATCCACGCGCTCGGGCGCACCCAGGACCAGAGCAGGATCCACCAAGGGGGCAGCGCGCTCCGTTTTGACGATGTGCTTGATGCGATCCTCTGTCAGGCCTCCCCAGCGTCCGTAGGCCCCACGCGTTACTTTTATCGTGTCTTCGAACCCTTCGGTGCTGATCAATCCTACCTTCGCGCCATCCCTGGTGAAAATGGTGTTGTCCACCACCGTTGAGCCGTGAATGAATAGATACGTCTCCGCAAGCAGGCCATCCCTGCTTTTACCCATTGCGGTCGCCGCCGATTCGATCGAATCGAAAATCCCCGTTGCAAAATCCGGCGGCGTGGACAGGGCCTTTCCTATCCTGATTGGCTCTCCCGCCGCGAATACGACGGTATCGGTGCATGTTCCGCCGACGTCCGTGGCGATCATGTACTTTTTGGCTGCTGGTACATCCATGCTTGTCTCAACCTCCTGAACGTGATTCTTTGTTGTGATAAGTGCACCGCAGCGGGCACTTTCGCCATAAATCCGTATGTTGCTTAGGTTGCTTTCTTGTTCTTGCGTCGTATTTTATGTGTAATAACACATGTATTAATAGGTGTTATAACAGCTAAATTCGCCTTTAACAATCCTTTTTTTGGGCAATAAGGGTAAGCCTTAGCAAGCGCTCAATGACCAGCGCGCTATCCGAGACGAATCGAATAAGCCAAGCCTGCGTCCGAAACGACTTTTGCGGACGCAGGGATGATGAACGACGAGATTGATTTTTTACCGCTGCGCCCAGAGCGAGGCTCATCAGGTTGTGCAGACGGGTGGAGTGGAGTAGCGCTGTCGCCCCCCAGTCCGGGCAGCGGTACTCCATGAGCGCAATCGCCCGCTGACGCAGGGCATACGTTCCTCAGCGCTTGGCGCCCGGCGACCTAATGGGGGCAATGCCGGAGCTGTCGCGCCCGTTTCCAGGCGGCACCGCGTGGGCGAACTGACCAGCGGTCCGACGATCCGTCAACGCCTTGGAAATTTGCCTACACTCATGAAATGTCCGGGTTTAGCTACCCTGGAACTGCGCTGGACGCTTAGCATGAAATGCCTCGACGCCCTCACGAAAGTCATCCGACGAACGCAGACGACTGTAACAATGCCCTTCCAGCTCAATGGCGATCGATAACGTGGAATCTTCCGTATCATTTAGTAGCTTTTTAGCCGTGCGCTGGGCAATCGGCGAGAACTTCCGCAATTCATCCACCAGGCTGTCGGTAGCCTTCTCCAGGCCGGAATCCGCTACGCACATAGTGGCAATACCCCAGTCATAGGCTTGCTGTCCGGGGATCCGACGGGAGCGCATAACGACGTCTTTGGTGCGCGTAATACCCACCATCTTTTGCAGCCGGGCGGATCCGCCCGAGCCGGGAATCTGCCCCAGCTTTTGTTCCGGCAAGGCATATTGGGCTGTTTCAGACACGATCCGAAAATCGCAGGCAAGCGAGATCTCGAAGCCAACGCCAAAGCAATAACCCCGGTTCGCGGCAATCACCGGCTTGGAGCACCGGGCCGGCGCGGCTACATTCCACGCCAGTTTCGACACATGCTCTGGCGTGGCATCCAGAAAGCCGCGGATGTCGCCGCCACTGGAAAAATGCTCGCCTTCAGCCCGCAAGACAATGACCCGCACAGCGGGATTCTCATCCAGGGACTCGAACACAAGACGCAACTGATCGCGTTGCGCCATCGAAATAACGTTGAACGGCGGCCGATTCAACACGATATCGGCCCGTTCCCGGGCTTCATCGATGAACACCGAGAATCCATCCAGCTGTTCAAGCTGTGTATGCGCTGGGTGCTTAAGTTGGAACATTTCGATTTTTACTCCTGATGTGAATCAATTGAATTTGAATGGCTTGCGCCGCGTCATACGGCAATCACTTCGCCAAGGCTTTGCCGGTCGGAGACCGACGAGGCGTCCCCCTGCATGACGATCTGGCCTCGTTCGAGCGCATAGAATCGTGTGGCCACATCGAGCGCACGATGCACGTTCTGTTCGACCAGCAGAACCGGGATGCCCTCGTCGCGCAAGCCGGCAATGATGGCGAATATCTCATCGACAATGATCGGCGCCAGCCCTTCGGTCGGCTCATCGATCAACAACAGCTTGGGGGCTCCGATAAGCACCCGCGCAATGGCTAGCATCTGCTGTTCGCCGCCAGACAACGCCGTGCCCATTTGAAGGCGCCTTTCTTTCAGGCGCGGGAAACGGGCATAGGCCTGCTCGATCATCAAGCGGGACTCCGCGGAAGAGCGCCGCGGGCATTGCAGTAGCCCAAGCTTCAGGTTCTCTTCAACGGTCAGCCCGGGAAAGATGCGGCGGTCTTCCGGCACCAGGCCTATGCCCTTGCGGCAAATGCGGTCGGACGGCATTCCCACCAGCTCGACGCCGTCGAGCCGGATGGATCCCGACGCCGCCTTGACCCAGCCCGCGATAGTCTTGATGGTTGTCGTCTTGCCTACGCCGTTGCGGCCGCAAAGAACCACGATTTCGCCGGCCCCGACAGAAAGCGTGATGCCCTGCAGAACGTGGCTCAAGCCGTAATACGTATGCACCTCTTCCAATTCAAGCATCGGATTCTCGCTGTCCAAAGTACGCGGCCTGAACCGCGGGGTTTGCACGAACCTCGGCCGGAGCGCCCTCCGCCAGCTTCGCGCCCTGCGCCATGACCACCACATGATCGGAAAGACCCATGACCAGCCCGACATCATGCTCGACCAGCAAGATGGATACCTCGCCCGCCAGGGACTGGATCATGGCCCCCGTCTCTTCGGTATCGGCATGCGACATGCCTTGCGTCGGCTCGTCCAGCAACAACAGCTTGGGTTTGCAGGCCAGCGCCACGGCGATCTCGAGGCGGCGCTGCTCGCCATGGGACAAATACCCCGCCTGCTCATTGACTTTCTGATGCAACCGGAATTGTTCGATAAGCTCGTCAACCCGCTGGCGCGCATGATGGTTGCGGCCCAATGGCAGGAAGGCATGGCGCGCGGACTCGAGCGACTGCGCCGCGAGCCGCAGGTTCTCGCGTACCGACAGCTCGAAGAACAGCTTCGTAATCTGGAACGATCGTGCCAGGCCCGCATGCAGGAGCTTATGCGGCGAAAAGCCGGTCACTTCGACGCCATTGAACTCGACCGACCCGCTACTGGGCCGGATGGCGCCGCTGACGAGATTGAACAGCGTGCTTTTTCCCGCGCCGTTCGGACCGATCAGCGAGGTGATCTGGCCGCGCCTGGCCTTGAAGCTGACGCGATCCACCGCCTTGAGGGCGCCAAAGGCGACCGAGATGTCTTTTATGTCGAGGATGACGTCCGCATCCAGGGCCATTGCATTGCCGCTATGCTTCATGATTGCTCCTTGCGTCGTGCCAGCCACGACTCGACGAGCCCCTTCAGGGATCCTACGATGCCCTTCGGAAAGAACATGACCGAACACATGAACAGCAATCCGATCACAATCAGGTGATGCTCGGTATATGAACCGATGATCGATTTCAAGCCCGTCAGGATGACACTGCCGAACAGCGGGCCGATCAGTGTCCCCACACCGCCAAGAATGACGGTGATCACGGCATTGCCCGACGAGTGAAAATACAGCAGCTCCGGTGAAACAAATCCACGCAGCATCGGGTACAACGCCCCCGACAAGGCCGTGACGTTGGCCGCGATCACAAAGATGCCAAGCTTGTGACGCTGCGCATTGAAGCCAAGGAACGGCACCCTGTCTTCGTTGGCCTTGATCGCCACCACCAAACGTCCGAACGGTGTGCGCAACAATGCCTCCAGGGCAAAATAGAACACCATGATGACCGCCAGCACCAGGAAGAAGAAGTGAGCCGCGTTGCCGGTATCGACGGTAAAGAACAGGAAATTCGCCTTGATGACCGGCACGCCGATGATGCCGTCGGATCCGCCAAGCTCCTGCGTGTTGAACACGGCCTTGGCAAGCACCTCTGCCATGCCGAAGGTAATCAGCGCAAAGTACACACCCCGTGCACGAATGGCGATAATGCCTGCGATGGCGCCAACGACCGTGCTGACGCACAGGGTAACGGCAAGCGCCAGCCAGAAGGAAGGCGCCAGGCCTTTAAGCACCACGGCGGACGTATACGCCCCCAGCCCGAAGAACAAGGCATGGCCAAGCGACAACAAGCCGGTATAGCCAAGCAGCAAATCAACGCCCATTGCAAAGCCGCCGTAGATCAGAGCTTCGGTCGCCAGGCGGAAAAAGAAGACATCACCATGCACTTGCGCGATGACGGCAAACAACAGCGCCAGCGCCACAAACACATAGGCAAACCAGCGCAGGACGTTTCGGGCGACGTCTTCGCGCTGCAAGACGGGGCGGCTGGGCAATGCGCCCAGGACGGCGGAAGTGGAGTCACGCATGGCCAAGCCTCCCAAACAGTCCCTGGGGCCGTATCATCAGTACCGCCACCATAATGGCAAACACCAGGGGGTCGGTCCACGACGGCGAGATATAAAGGCTGGATATGGCCTGGATCTGCGTCAGGACCAGGCCGGCAATCAACGCCCCCTTTATGCTTCCCAGGCCGCCGACAATCACCACGCTGAAAGCCAGCAGAATGAAGTCCTTGCCCATGGTAGGAAACACCGAATAAACCGGAGCCAGCAACACCCCCGCCAAACCGGCCAGGGCTACGCCAAAGGCAAACGTCCCCGCATAAACATGCGATACGGGCACGCCAAGCGAAGACGCCATGTCCTTGTCGAACGCGGCCGCACGCACCATGGCGCCCAGGCTGGTTCTATACACCAGCAGCCATACGCCGACAATGATCACCGCGCCTATTGCCATCAGAAACAACCGATAGTTCGGGAAGAACACGCCCAGCACCTCGCTACCGCCGCCGATGGGCGTTTTCACCGAGAGAGCCTGAGGGCCATAGATGAGCTTGTAGACATCCTCCAGCACAATCGCCAGCCCGAACGTAAGCAACAACGTCAGGATGTGCCTGTCTTTCTGATGAAAGACCCGCTGGATGAACAGCCGCTCGGTCATGTAGCCAAGCGGCGCCATGATGAGGGGCACAAGCAGCAACACCACCCAGAAATTGACGCCAATCGCCATCAGCGTAACGCCGACATAGGCGCCCAGCGCATAGAATTCGCCATGCGCCATATTGATGACGTCCAGCAGGCCGAAAATAATGGTCAAGCCCAATGCCATCAGAACCACTGCAACGCCTATGGAAAGGCCATTGATGATTTGCGGCGCAAATACAAACTGCAGCGTGTCGATAAACCCGCTCATAATTAACATTCCTTATCCGGGGACGATTGGCCGGCCAGTACCCGTTGGCGCCGCCGGCCAAAATACAGCCGCGTCCTATCAGAACCGCTTGCAGGTGTCGGGGCCGATGGCCGCCGCGCCATCCACCTTGCTCAAGACCTTGAACCGGCCGTCCTTCAGGCTGGTGACATACATGTCCTGAACCGCCTGGTGGTCTCCGGCGCGCATGGTCTTCTTGCCCTGGGGCGTCATCCAAGCCAGGCCTTCCATCGCGGCGCGAACCTTGGCGGTATCCGTACTATGCGCTTTTTCTACGGCAGCCTTGTAGAAGTACATCACCCCGTATGAATCGGCGCCGTACAGATCCGGCGCGGCTTTGTAGGCCGCCTCGAAGGCGGCGACGAACTTCTTGTTTTCGGGAATATCCAGGTCGACGGAATAACCCACACCGGTAGTGAAACCCTCGGCGTTCTTGCCCATGGCGCCCAGATTCTGCGAGGTAACGGTTCCCGACGCCCCGACTACGGTCAGATTCCGAAGCAAGCCATATTCGCTCATCTGATTGAACAAGCGTACGGTATCGTTGCCAGCGACCGACGTATACATTACGTTCGGGCGCGCGGCGCGAATCTGCCCGAAAAACGGCGAATAGTCCTTGTTGTCGAGAGGCGCAAACACTTCACCGACCGTCTTGGCCCCTTTCGCTTCCGCGGCGGCCTTGAAAGCATGCACGGTGCTGCGACCCATCTCGTAGTCCGGCCCAAGATAAAAAACCTTTGCGTCCGGCTTGGCCTTGCTCAGCCACTCGGCCAAGGCCACTGATTGCTGGCCGGCCTTGGCGTTGACCCGAAACACGTTGGGAGAGCACTTGTCGCCGGTGATCGCGTCGGAAAAAGAAACGGTGGTGGCCATCAAGCGGTCATTGCGCTCGGCCACCTGGCCTACCGCCAGTGTCGACGCGGAACTCACCGTACCGGTCAGGAAATCCACCTTCGACACCTGAAACAACTTTTCGGCCTTGGGCGTGGCGACTGCGGGATTGGCCTCTTCATCTTCAAAGAGCAATTCGACTTTACGTCCCATGATGCCGCCGGCATCGTTTATTTCTTTGGTGGCCAGCTCGATACCCCAGCGAACTTGCTGGCCAAGGCTGGCATACGTGCCGGACAGAGGCGTCAATACACCGATCTTTATCGGCTCGGCGGGCTGGGCCGAGGCAATGCCCGAGAATCCAGCCGCCAGTGCCGTCAAAAGCATGCGGCAAAATAGTTGTGAACTGTTCATACTGTCTCCTGATTTTAGATTCAAAGTTTTTCAACCCGCGGTGGCTACCGCGGGCTTTCTGCAACAGCTATTCGGGTTCATATTCACTGGCCACCAGCTTGCGGCGCAGCAACTTGCCAACGGGGGAACGAGGCACTTCGCGCACAAACACATAAGACCTGGGCCGCTTGAAGTTGGCCAGGCCTGAAGAGCGGCAATGGTTATCCAGTTCTTCTTCCGTCACCGCAGCGATCCGCTTGATGAACGCGGTAACCTTCTGGCCCCAGCGGGGATCGGAAAGGCCAACCACCGCCACCTCATCGACCGCGGGATGCAATGAAAGCAGGCTTTCTATCTCGATGGGCGAAATGTTTTCACCACCGCTGATGATCATGTCGTCCGTTCTTCCGGACACGAAAAGATCCCCATCACTATCGACATAGCCCGTGTCGCCGGTAAAGTACCAGCCCGCGCGCAAGGCCTTGGCATCGGCGTCGGGCCGGTTCCAATAGCCTTCGAACGACTCATCGCCGCTCAGGTCGGCAATGATTTCTCCTTCTTCGTAAGGGGGAACGATACGATCGGGGTCGCCCGAGTTCATTTGAACGACCCGGATGCGTTGATTGATGCCCGCCCTGCCGGCGCTGCCCGGCTTTTTTGCAGCCTCCTGATCGATCGTGAAGGTATAGACCTCTGACGAGCCGTAATGATTGACGAACAGCTCGGGCAAAAACACGGCAACCAGCTTCTGCATCAGGTCCTGGTTCATGGAGGCGCCGGCAAAGCCCAATTTGCGCACGGACGATAAATCCGTATGCGCGCAATCCGGATGGGCTACGACATCGTGATAAAGAGTCGGAACAAGGTACAGATTCGTAATGCGCTCTGCCTCGATGGCGCGCAAGACAGACGCCGGGTCGAATTTCGGGACACAGACAAAACACCCATCGATCAAGGCCATGGACAGCAACGAGCGCACGCCCATCGTGTGGTAAAGAGGCATGACGCCCAGCGTGCGCTCACCACGCCGGTACAGGTTCTGGGCAACGTGAGCCAACGCGGCGGATCGTTCGTGACGATGGCGGCGGGGAACGCCCTTGGGTTTTCCCGTGGTGCCCGAGGTATACAACATCAATGACCAGTCATCGGCGCAAGCATCAAGCGGATTCTCCAGCCCCGGGGTCTGCAGCAACTCATCGAACCCATGCGAGCCGCCGGCTTGCGCTCCAACAGCAACGCGGAACAGGCGGTGCGCAAGCGTCGATTCTGCAACCGCCTGCATCGAAACGTCCTGGAAGGCAATCAACGTAGCACCGGAATCCTCGATGCAATAGTCGATTTCCTCCGGCTTGGCCCGCCAGTTCAAGGGTGTGACAATCACGCCAAGGAATTGGCATGCCCAATACAGGGTTGCCATTTCCCACCGGTTCTGCAAAACCAGGATCATGTGATCGCCTTTCCTGGCTCCCAGACTCCGCAATCCAGCGGCAACACTCCGGATGCGCCCGCCCCACTCGGCATAACTAAGCCGGACATCGCCGTCCACGATAGCGACGGCTTGCGGACTGCGTTCCTCCGCCGCCAGGAAGCTTCTCCCCAAATCAAGCATTTTTGTCTTCCACTAAAGTCGTGTTATTACGCAACGCGGCAACCTCGAGCACCGCATTGACGATATTTGTATAGCCCGTGCACCGGCATAGATGGCCGGACAACATTTCGCGCACCTCGTGCTCGGTGGGGTTGGGGACGCGCCTTAGATAGTGCTCGCAAGACATCAGGATTCCAGCCGTGCAATAGCCGCATTGCAATGCATGGTTGCGATGAAACGCCTCTTGCAGATCGTCGAGCCCCGCCGCGTTCCCTTGCGCCAGTCCCTCCACCGTATCTATCCTGCGGTCCTGAGCCTGCACGGCCAGCTGCAGGCAGGATCGAACGGCAATTCCGTCGATCTGTACCGTGCAGGCGCCGCACACACCATGCTCGCAGCCGACATGGGTGCCCGTTGCGCCCAGCTCGAGGCGCAGAAAGTCCGACAGCAGCATGCGCGGGTCCGCATAGGCGCTGCGCTCAACCCCGTTCAATATCAGTGAGATCTTGTTGAAGGAATCTTTCTCGTAGCGCTTCATGCCTTCGCCTTTTCAATCAACTTGCGTCCCATATTGCGAACCAGATGCCGGCGATAATGGGCGCTGGCATGCGCATCGCCCTGGGCGTCGAGCTCCCATGCAAAATCGTTCAGCGCTACGTCCAGATCATCATCCACCAGCATCGACCACTGTCGGCACTGCGGGCGATCCGCCACCCCGCCCACCGTCACGGCAATGCTGTCCTTGCCAACTATCGCAGCCATGGCAACGATGGCGAAGTCGCCATGCCTCATCGACACCTCCTCGAACGTGTAACGAACGCTCTCTTCCCGCAACGGAAACCGCACTTCCTCCACGATTTCCCCCGGTCTCACCGCGGTAAGCAGCATTCCCTGGAAGAAGTCTTCGGCGGCCAAGACCCGGCGTCCGGATTTCGAGCGCAGCACAACCTGTCCATGCAACGCCGTCAGGCACAGGGGCAGTTCGGCGCTCGGATCCGCGTGAGCGATCGACCCGCAGACGGTCCCATGATTGCGTATCTGGAAATGCGAGATCCACGGGAAAACCAGCTTCAGAAGCGGAGCCTCATCGGCGAGGTCGCGCCGTGTTTCCACGCTGGCCTGCGTCGCCGCCGCACCAACCGCCAGATAGCCGTTTTCAATACGGACATAGTCCAGATCCGCGCACCGGGATATATCGACCAGTATCCGGGGCTGTGCCAGACGGATGTTCAGCATGGGCATCAACGACTGCCCTCCTGCGAGGATCTTGGCGTCTTCGCCGTACTGCGCCAGGCTCTCCACCACTTCCTGCGCCGTATCGGCGCGTATATAGTCAAAACCGGCCGGCTTCATTTCGACCTCCCCAACAGTTTCAGGACGCGCTGCCACCATGAGCGGTCCGGAGCCTCGGCGCCGCCGATAGCCTGACGCCCAAGCTGCTCGAACAACTGCCGCAACACGACCTTGGCCGCGCCTTCCAGCATGCGTCCGCCCACAGCGGCAACCTTGCCGCTCACGGCCACTTCATAGTCATACGACAAGCGCGTGCCATCCGGCGTGGCTTCCAGATTCAAGCGGCCATCACCCTCTGCAGACCCCAGAGGACTGACCCCGCTCCCGCCCAGGGACAGGCCGTGCGGCGGATCCAGATCGCTCAATCTGACCTCGGCCAGGTAGCGGGCCTTGACCAGGCCTATGCCGATCGTGACGTCGGCACGGTAATGGTTGTCGCCAATCAAGGTAAGCTCGCGGCATCCCGGAACGACTCGCGCCAATGCGACCGGGTCCAGCAATACCGCATACACCTGTTCAGGCGTGGCGGCCAGGTCTACCGACCCCGACATGGAGAGCGCGTGCCCTCCCTTGCCCTTGGCACGCGCAGGCACGCCTGGCCGGAACGCAATGCCCGCCCCGCTAGGCTCAGGCTCGGCGACGGCCAGCAGCTCGTGGATCCGGGACGGAGTAAGAGGCAGGCGAATGTCAGCCACACCAAGCGCATCGGCCACGGCATTTGCGATGCAAACCGGCGTACTCATGTTGTTGCCTTCGCCTATTCCCTTCGTCCCCAACGGTGTGAACGGAGACGGCGTCGCCATGTGCAGAATCGTCGGGTCGGGAACCTCGCAGGTGGTCGGAACCAGGTAGTCGGCGAACGTGCCGGACAGGAAGCTTCCATCTTCGCCATAGGCGAACTCTTCCATTAGCGCAGCGCCCACGCCTTGCGCAAATCCGCCCCGGGATTGCCCGTCCGCCAAGGCGGGATTGAGGATTCTCCCGGCGTCATGCAGCGTGACATAGCGGTCGATGCGAACCTTCCCGGTCACTTTGTCCACTTCCAGCCCGCATATATCAAAGACCAGGCCATAAACTGCCGAGCTGTTGATCACATCTTTTTCGTCGGGCGCCGCCAATTGCGGAGGAGTCCAGAACACCGTTTCGCGCAGGCCAGGCTCCATGCCCGCGGGCAGCGTGGCCGGAGACCAATGTGCGTTGCCGGCCACCCGATGGAACGCCAGCTTGCGCTCGGGGCTCGACGCCGCGAAGATCTTTCGCTGGGCAAAGACAAGCTCGTCCGGCGCAACGTTCAATGTCTCGGCGGCAATGAGCGCCAGCTTGTCACGCACCTTCATCGCGGCAAGATGCACCGTGCCCGCCACAGCGCCGGCAAAACGGCTGGAGTAATTGCCCGCGGCGATGGACCAGCCGTCCTTTTGCGTGTCGTGCTCGGTATTGACCACGATATCGCCAGGCTCCAGCCCCAATGCATCGGCCACCACCTGGGCGACGACGGTACGATGGCCCTGGCCCTGCGGCACGGAGTCAATCATCACGCTCACACTGCCCAAACCATCCACATTGACGGTGGCGCTGGTATTCGCGCCATTCTTCGGGCCGGCCTTGGCCCGCTCTTCTGGCGTCAGCGCGGTGGTGATGTAACCCATGTTGGAAATGGACGGCTCTACAATCATGGCATAGCCGATGCCGTACAACCCGCCATTTGCTCGCACCTGGTCGCGCCGCGCCAGCAGTTCGTCCAATCGCCCCTCTTTGCGCGCCTGTTCGACCGCCGCCTGATAATTTCCAGAGTCGTACAAGGATCCCGCCGGCGTCGCGTAAGGGAACGCATCGGCATCGATCAAGTTCCGGACAATGACGTCCAGCGGATCCAGGCCTAGCTCGACGGCTATCCGCTGCATCAGGCGCTCGAGCGCGAAGTACATTTGAGGCCCGCCAAATCCCCGCACCAGGCCCGTAGGCGTCTTGTTGGTCAGGACCACTTGGTTGCGCACATCCAGATGCCGGACTTTGTAGGCGCCGGTAAGCATGCCGTGCATGCGATAGAACGTGGCGGGCTCCGGCGCGCGCAAGTACGCGCCGCAGTCGTCTATCTGGTGATAACGGAGCGCCAGGATTTCTCCATCGGCCTTGACGGCCGCTTCGATGGTGGTTACGCGATTGGTGGCAGATACGGCCGCAACCAGGTGCTCGAGCCTGTCTTCGATCCATTTCACGGGCGCACCGGCCTTTCTCGATGCCAGACACATCAGAACGACATAAGTCGATACCGCCTGCTTTGTGCCAAAGCTGCCGCCTGAATCGTGCGGCGAACGCATTCTCAGCTTCGCACCGCTGACCTTCAACGCCCGCGCCATTACCGGATGCAACGCAAAGGGCCCCTGGAAATTCGACAGAACTTCGTAGCCATCGTCTCCAGGCAGATGTTCCGCCACCACGGCGAAGCACTCCATGGGAGTGCAGGAATTCCTAGGGTAGCGTACCTTGATACTGACCGTGCGTTCCGCCGCGGCAAACGCCGCATCGGGATCGCCGTAACGGAAGTTCCTGTCGTTGACCGCATTCGTTCCCACCGCGGTGTGCAAGACCGGGGCGTCGGGAAGCAGCGCCTGCTCGGGATCCACCACAACGGCCAGCTTGGCATACTCCACACGGATCAGATCCAGAGCATCCTCAGCGATATAGCGGCTTTCCGCCACCACCACAGCCACCGGCTCTCCTACATAGCGAACGCGCTCTATCGCCATGCACCAATGCTCCATTGGCTGCTTCACCCCTACCGCGAAGGGAGTGGCCCACTGCTTGACATCGGCCCCCGTCAATACGGCGCGAACTCCGGGCAACCGCATGGCCGCGGCTGCATCGATGGACAGGATTTCCGCGTGCCCATGGGGGGAACGCAGTATCGCCGCGTACAGCGTGCCGGGCTTGACCCCAACGTCATCCACAAAACTTCCACGCCCTGTCAGCAGGGGCATGTCTTCCACTCGCGGCACGGAACGCCCAATGTGCGTTTGCGCGCCGGTTCGAGCTGAGACGTCGGGTGCGCCGGCAAGAACAGTAGTAGAGCAATCCAAAATATGCGCCTCTTTTTGCAACGTGACCATTGCAAAAAGTGTAGGGCGGCACCCGTCGGGGCGCGTTATCGTCAGGTCCGGCTATTTACCACTGAGTCTTTTTTTATGGCACGGAGAAGCAATTCGCGCTCCGGGTACAGTGCGCAGCATCAAGACAAAATGGGGAGTTTGCTTTTGGAGCTAGGGCTGCTCGAGCACGTTGACCACCTTGCGATACTGGCTTGGCGTGGCGCCCACGTGCTGGTGGAAAAACCGCGTGAAATGGCTTTGCGCGTTAAAGCCGAGGCTTCCCGACAACAACGCCAAAGACTGCTGGGTTTGGGCAATGCCCTGAATGGCCGCCTCCATGCGCAATACGTTGGCATAGACAATTGGCGTTACATTCGTGGATTGCTGGAACAGCTTGAAAAAATGGGCTCGCGACAAGCAGGCCTGCTCGGCCAGGGTATTGATGTCGAGCTCGGACCCCAGGTTGGCCCGCATGTATGAGATCGCCCTGCGTATACGGAAATCGGGAATCGCGGGCAGGTTGCCCGGCTGCAGCAAGTTGAAATTCCGCCACTCGGAAAACGACTCGATTACCGCGATCATGAGATTGAACAGCTGCTCTTCGAGATATTGATCGCTTAGATCGTCCCCATACAGCATCTCCATAGCCAAGGTATTGGACAGCTTGCGCACGCGATCGGATATCCGCACGCACGAATGGGGAAAGAACCCGGGGTTGCCGCTGGAGATCAAGGCCTTCTCGGTTTTTACCAGCCATTGCGGCTCGATGTAGAGGCCCAGGATGATGGTGCGGGGGGCTTCGACATTGTGCGTATACGCATGCGGCTCCCATGAGTTGATCAGAACCATGGTGTCGTCGGTCAGGGGGACGGATTTATCGCGTACGGAAAAGTGCGTGTCGGCGCCACCAACCTTGATCAATGCGTGGCATTGGGTGTGAGCATGCGTAACCAGCGGTCGATCCATATCTAATAGAGCGATCCGTCCGAACTTGCCCTGAAAAGCTCGTATTGCAACAGACATTGGAGTCCCTGAAGCACGGCCAGACGGTAAGCATAGCCAAAAGACATTCCCTTGGAAGCGCAGACCCGCTTGGCACGCAAAAGCCAGTACACCGCATATTAGAATTGTAAGGTGCGGCTCGACTTATTTTGACGCGCTTTCACTCGGTCCAAAATCAGGGCAAACCATTACTCAATAAAAAAGCCGCCGTCTTGCACGAAGCAAAACGGCGGCTTTCGCGCATCGCCCCGCCCTGGGGGTGGAACGATACGCTAACCGATATGCGCCTTATTCGGCCGAATCGGGTTCGATCCCTGCTGCCTGATCAGCGTCCTGCACTTCCACCGCTTCCGCAACAGGCGCATCCTCGAAAGGATTGGCCATGGCGCGGGCGGCTTGGCGCTCGACGTCTTCGAGGCGTTCTTTTTCCTTGCGGGCCATGTGGTACGACATGCCGGTACCAGCGGGGATCAGGCGACCGACGATGACGTTTTCCTTCAAGCCGCGCAGGTCGTCGCGCTTGCCCATGATGGCAGCCTCGGTGAGCACCCGCGTGGTTTCCTGGAAGGACGCCGCCGAGATAAACGAATCGGTCGACAGCGAAGCCTTGGTAATACCCAGCAGCACGTTTTCGTACGAGGCGGGGAGCTTGCCTTCGGCTTCCATACGGTCGTTTTCGTTCAGCAGCTCGGAGCGTTCGACCTGTTCACCGGTGATGAAGCTGGTGTCGCCGGCATCGCTGATGTTCACACGCCGCAGCATCTGGCGCACGATCACTTCGATGTGCTTGTCGTTGATCTTCACCCCTTGCAGGCGGTACACGTCCTGAACCTCGTTGACCACATAGGTAGCCAGGCGCTCGATACCCTGCAGGCGCAGGATGTCGTGCGGATCGGCGGGACCGTCGACGATCATTTCGCCCTTGTTGACGACCTGGCCGTCGTGCACCAGCACCTGCTTTTCCTTGGGAATCAGGAACTCGTGGTTCACGCCATCCAGGTCGGTGATAACCAGGCGCTGCTTGCCCTTGGTGTCCTTGCCGAACGACACAGTGCCCGTGATGTCGGCGAGCATGCCGGCGTCCTTGGGCGAACGTGCTTCGAACAGCTCGGCCACGCGGGGCAGACCGCCGGTAATGTCGCGGGTCTTTTGCGATTCCTGGGGAATACGCGCCAGCACTTCGCCGACATTGACCTGCTGGCCGTCGCGCACGGTAATCAGCGCGCCCACCGGGAACGAGATGTTCACCGAATGGTCCGTGCCCGCGATCTTGACCTCTTCGCCGGCATCGTTGATGAGCTTGATCTGCGGGCGCATCATGGCCTTGCCGCTGCGGGTCTTGGGCGTGATGACGACCAGCGTCGACAGGCCGGTGACTTCGTCTACCTGCTTGGCCACCGTTGCGCCTTCCTCGATGTTCTCGAAGCGGACGGTACCCGCGTACTCGGACACGATGGGGCGAGTCAGGGGATCCCAGGTCGCCAGGCGCTGGCCGGCCTTGATGACGTCGCCGTCGCCCACGGTAATCGTGGCGCCGTAGGGGATTTTGTGGCGTTCGCGTTCGCGGCGGTTGTCGTCGAAGATGACGATTTCGCCAGAGCGGGAAATCGCGACTCGTTCACCCTTGGCATTGGTGACGTAACGCATGGTAATGGCGAACCCGACCGTACCGGCCGACTTGGTTTCGACCGAACTGGCCATGGCTGCGCGCGAAGCCGCACCACCGATGTGAAAGGTACGCATCGTAAGCTGCGTACCCGGCTCGCCGATGGACTGCGCCGCGATGACGCCGACGGCTTCGCCGCGGTTGACCATAAGGCCCCGGCCAAGGTCGCGGCCATAGCAGTGCGCGCACAGGCCATAGCGGGTTTCGCAAGTCAACGGCGTGCGAACCTTGACTTCGTCGACGCCGAGCTCATCGATCAGGTCGACCATGTCTTCGTCCAGCAGCGTGCCGGCGGCGATGGCGGTTTCCTGGTTCTCGGGGTTGACGATGTCGGTGGCCGTAACGCGGCCAAGAACGCGCTCGCGCAGGGGCTCGATGACCTCGCCGCCCTCGACCACGGCTTTCATGGTGTAGCCATGAGTGGTGCCGCAATCGTCTTCGGTGATGACCAGGTCTTGCGTCACGTCGACCAGACGGCGCGTGAGGTAGCCCGAGTTGGCGGTTTTAAGCGCGGTATCGGCCAGACCCTTACGTGCGCCGTGCGTCGAGATGAAGTACTGCAGCACGTTCAGGCCTTCACGGAAGTTCGCCGTGATGGGGGTTTCGATGATGGAGCCGTCCGGCTTGGCCATCAGGCCGCGCATGCCCGCCAGCTGGCGGATCTGGGCAGCGGAACCCCGGGCGCCGGAGTCGGCCATCATGTAGATGGAGTTGAACGACTCCTGGCGGACTTCGTCGCCATGGCGGTCAACGACAGGCTCAGTGGCAAGCTGTTCCATCATGGCCTTGCCGACCTTGTCGCCGGCCTTGCCCCAGATGTCGACCACGTTGTTGTAGCGCTCTTGCGAGGTAACCAGACCCGACGAATACTGCTTGTCGATTTCCTTGACCTCTTTGCTGGCCTGGGCAAGGATGTCTTCCTTGACCGAGGGAATCAGCATGTCGCTCATGGCAATGGAGATGCCACCGCGCGTAGCCAGGCGGAAGCCCGACTGCATGAGCTTGTCGGCGAAAATCACCGTGGCGCGCAGGCCGCAGCGGCGGAACGACTGGTTGATGAGGCGCGAGATTTCCTTTTTCTTCAGGGCGCGGTTCAGCACCGAGAAGGGCAGGCCCTTGGGCAGGATTTCCGACAGCAGCGCGCGGCCGACCGTGGTTTCGAAGCGGCGCAGAACAGGCTGCCATTCTCCGGCGGCGTCTTTCTCGAACTCGTTCAGGCGCACCGTGATGCGGGTCTGCAGTTCGACTTCACCGCTGTCGTAGGCGCGCTGAACTTCGGCCACGTCGGACAGGAACAAGCCCTCGCCCTTGCCGTTGATGCGTTCGCGGGTGGTGTAGTACAGACCCAGCACGATGTCCTGGGAAGGTACGATGGAAGGCTCGCCGTTGGCGGGGAACAAGATATTGTTCGAAGCCAGCATGAGCGTGCGCGCTTCCAGTTGCGCTTCCAGCGACAGCGGAACGTGAACGGCCATTTGGTCGCCGTCGAAGTCGGCGTTGAACGCCGCGCAGACCAGCGGATGCAGCTGGATGGCCTTGCCTTCGATAAGCACAGGCTCGAACGCCTGAATGCCCAGACGATGCAGAGTCGGCGCACGGTTGAGCATGACGGGATGTTCGCGGATGACTTCTTCCAGAATGTCCCAGACCACCGGCTCCTGGCTTTCGACCAGTTTCTTGGCAGCCTTGATCGTGGTTGCCAGGCCCATCATTTCAAGGCGATTGAAGATGAAGGGCTTGAACAGTTCCAAAGCCATGAGCTTGGGCAGGCCGCACTGGTGCAGCTTGAGCTGCGGTCCCACCACGATGACCGAACGGCCGGAGTAATCGACGCGCTTGCCCAGCAGGTTCTGGCGGAAGCGGCCGCTCTTGCCCTTGATCATGTCGGCCAGCGACTTGAGCTGGCGCTTGTTGGCGCCCGTCATGGCCTTGCCGCGGCGGCCGTTGTCGAGCAGCGAATCCACGGATTCCTGCAGCATGCGTTTTTCGTTGCGCAGGATGATGTCCGGGGCCTTCAGCTCGAGCAGGCGTTTGAGGCGGTTGTTGCGGTTGATGACGCGGCGATACAGATCGTTCAGGTCGGACGTGGCGAAGCGGCCGCCGTCCAGCGGCACCAGGGGACGCAGGTCGGGAGGCAGCACGGGCAGCACTTCCATGACCATCCATTCGGGCTTGATGCCCGATTTCTGGAAGCCTTCCAGCACCTTGAGGCGCTTGGAGATTTTCTTGATCTTGGCGTCGGACGAGGTAGCCTTGAGCTCGGCGCGCAGGGTTTCGACGTCGCGGTCGATGTCGATGGTGCGCAGCAGTTCGCGCACGGCTTCCGCGCCCATGAGAGCGTGGAAGTCGTCGCCGTATTCTTCCGTCTTGGCAAGGTAGTCGTCGTCGGACATGATCTGGCCGCGCTTGAGCGGAGTCATGCCCGGCTCGATGACGCACCAGGCTTCAAAATACAGCACGCGTTCGATGTCGCGCAGGGTCATGTCGAGCACCATGCCCAGGCGGGACGGCAGGCTCTTGAGGAACCAGATGTGCGCCACCGGGCTGGCCAGCTCGATGTGGCCCATGCGCTCGCGGCGCACCTTGGCCACCGTGACTTCGACGCCGCATTTTTCGCAGATCACGCCGCGATGCTTGAGGCGCTTGTACTTGCCGCAAAGGCATTCGTAGTCCTTGATGGGCCCGAAGATCTTGGCGCAGAACAGGCCGTCGCGCTCGGGCTTGAAAGTGCGGTAGTTGATGGTTTCCGGCTTGCGAACCTCGCCGTAGGACCACGAACGCACTTTTTCAGGCGATGCGATGCCAATCTTGATGGCGTCGAATTGCTCGTCTTGCGAGACTTGTTTGAAGAGATCGAGTAGCGCTTTCATTATTTACGCTCCAGATCCATGTCGAGGGACAGGGATCGAATTTCCTTAACCAGGACGTTGAACGACTCGGGCATGCCTGCATCAATGACGTGGTCGCCCTTGACGATGTTCTCGTAAACCTTGGTACGGCCGGTGATATCGTCGGACTTGACGGTAAGCATTTCCTGCAAGGTGTACGAGGCGCCGTAGGCTTCCAGCGCCCAGACTTCCATTTCCCCGAAGCGCTGACCGCCGAACTGCGCCTTGCCGCCCAGAGGCTGCTGGGTAACCAGCGAGTACGGGCCGGTGGAGCGGGCGTGCATCTTGTCGTCGACAAGGTGATGCAGCTTCAGGTAGTGCATGTAGCCGATGGTGACCGGACGCTCGAATTGCTCGCCGGTGCGGCCGTCGAACAGCCATGCCTGCGTGCGGCCCGACGTAAGCTTGAGGCGCTCGGCCACGTCGTCGGGATAAGCCAGCTCGAGCATCTTGCCGATTTCTTCTTCGGTGGCACCGTCGAAAACGGGGGTTGCCAGCGGCAGGCCGTTCTTGAGGTTGCGAGCCATCTCGATGACTTCGTCGTCGCTGAGCTCTGCGATGCGGGCCGGGGTGCCGGTGCTGTTGTAGACCTTCTCGAGATAGGCGCGAAGGTTTTTGACCTGCACCGATTTTTCGTCTTCGAGCATCTCGGCCACGCGATGGCCCAGGCCTTTGGCGGCCCAGCCCAGGTGGACTTCAAGCACCTGCCCGACGTTCATCCGCGAGGGCACGCCCAGCGGGTTCAGAACGATGTCGGCCGGAGTGCCGTCGGCCATGTGCGGCATGTCCTCGACAGGCGTGATGCGCGAAACAACACCCTTGTTTCCGTGGCGGCCGGCCATCTTGTCGCCAGGCTGCAGGCGGCGCTTGACGGCCAGGTAGACCTTGATCATCTTGAGCACGCCAGGAGGCAGCTCGTCGCCCTGGGTGAGCTTTTTACGCTTTTCTTCGAACGCAAGGTCGAATTGATGGCGTTTTTGCTCGAGCGATTCCTTGCCCTGCTCGAGTTGCACGGCGTGGTTTTCATCGGCCAGGCGAATGTCGAACCACTGCCAGCGATCGAGGTCGGCCAGGTATTCCTTGGTCAGGACCGCACCCTTGGCCAGCTTGCGCGGGCCGCCGTTGACGGTCTTGCCGATGAGCGCCTTTTCGATACGGTCGAAGGTGTCGTCCTCGACGATGCGCAACTGGTCGTTGAGGTCCTGGCGGTAGCGGCGCAGCTCGTCGTCGATGATGGACTGGGCGCGCTTGTCGCGCTCGATGCCTTCACGCGTGAAGACCTGCACGTCGATGACCGTGCCGACCATGCCCGAAGGCACGCGCAGCGAGGTGTCTTTTACGTCGGAGGCTTTCTCGCCGAAAATCGCGCGCAGCAGCTTTTCCTCGGGGGTGAGCTGGGTTTCGCCCTTGGGCGTAACCTTGCCGACCAGCACGTCGTCGGCGCGCACTTCCGCGCCGATGTGCACGATGCCCGAATCATCCAGCCGATTCAGTTGCGTTTCGGCCAGGTTGCTGATGTCGCGGGTGATTTCCTCGGCGCCCAGCTTGGTGTCGCGAGCGACAACCGTAAGCTCTTCGATGTGGACGGACGTGTAGCGATCGTCGGCCACGACCTTTTCGGAGATGAGGATCGAGTCTTCGAAGTTGTAGCCGTTCCAGGGCATGAACGCGATCAGCATGTTCTGGCCCAGCGCCAGTTCGCCCAGATCGGTCGATGCGCCGTCGGCCAGCACGTCGCCGCGCGCGACGATGTCGCCGCGGGCCACGATGGGACGCTGGTTGATGTTGGTGTTCTGGTTGGAACGGGTGTACTTGATGAGGTTGTAGATGTCCACGCCCACTTCGCCGGCGACGTTTTCGTCGTCGTTGACCCGGATGACCACGCGTTCGGCGTCGACGTGGTCGACCACGCCGCCGCGCACGGCCTGCACCGTGGTGCCCGAGTCAACGGCCACCGTGCGCTCGATGCCGGTGCCGACCAGCGGCTTTTCCGGACGCAGGCAAGGCACGGCCTGGCGCTGCATGTTGGCGCCCATCAGGGCCCGGTTGGCGTCGTCGTGCTCGAGGAAGGGAATGAGCGAGGCAGCCACGGATACGATCTGCGACGGCGCAACGTCCATGTAGTGCACATTGCCGGGCGCGGTCAGCATGGTTTCGCCGGCTTCGCGGCAAGCCACGAGGTCGTCGGTGAAACGGCCTTCGTCGTCGAGCTCGGCGTTGGCCTGGGCGATGACGTAGTTGCTTTCCTCGATGGCGGACAGGTAGTCGATTTGCTCGCTGACCTTGCCGTCCACGATCTTGCGATACGGCGTTTCCAGGAAACCGTACTCGTTGAGGCGGGCGTACAGGGCCATGGAGTTGATCAGCCCGATGTTCGGCCCTTCAGGCGTTTCGATCGGGCATACACGGCCGTAATGGGTGGGATGCACGTCGCGCACTTCGAAGCCCGCGCGTTCGCGGGTCAGGCCGCCAGGGCCCAGGGCCGATACACGACGCTTGTGCGTGATTTCGGACAAGGGGTTGGTCTGGTCCATGAACTGCGACAGCTGGCTCGAACCGAAGAACTCCTTGATGGCCGCGGAAATCGGCTTGGAGTTGATGAGGTCGTGCGGCATGAGGTTTTCGGTTTCAGCCTGGCCCAGGCGCTCTTTGACGGCGCGCTCGACGCGAACGAGGCCGGCGCGGAACTGGTTCTCGGCCAGTTCGCCCACGCAGCGCACGCGGCGGTTGCCCAGGTGATCGATATCGTCGATCTGGCCCCGGCCGTTACGCAACTCGACCAGCACCTTGATGGTGTCGAGGATGTCTTCGTTGGTAAGGGTCATGGGGCCGGTGATGTCGTCGCCACGGCCCAGACGGCTGTTGACCTTCATGCGGCCGACGCGCGACAGATCGTAGGCGTCCTCGCTGTAGAACAGGCGCTGGAACAATGCCTCGACTGCCTCTTCGGTGGGAGGCTCGCCGGGACGCATCATGCGATAGATCGCAATGCGGGCGGCCATTTGATCGGCGGTTTCGTCGGTGCGCAGCGTTTGCGAAATGTAGGGGCCGCGATCCAGGTCGTTGGTGTACAACGTCTGGATTTCGTGGATATTGGCCGCGCGCAAATCGTTCAGCAGCGATTCGGTGATTTCGTCGTTGGCATTGGCCAGGACTTCGCCGGTTTCAGGATTGACGATGTTCTTGGCCAGCACACGGCCAAGCAGGAAGTCTTCGGGCACGGATACGTACTCGACCTTGGCCGCAGCCAGGTCGCGCAGGTGCTTGGCGTTGATGCGCTTGTCTTTTTCGACGATGACGTTGCCGGCGCGGTCGGTGATGTCGAAGCGTGCGACTTCGCCCTTCCAGCGCTCAGCCACGAACTCGAGCATGCCGCCTTCTTTCTTGAGATCGATATGGTCGAAGTCAAAGAAGTGGGCCAGGATGCTTTCGGACGTCATGCCGATGGCCTTGAGCAGAATGGTCACGGCCATCTTGCGGCGACGGTCGACGCGGAAGAACAGGATGTCCTTGGGGTCGAACTCGAAGTCGAGCCACGAGCCGCGGTAGGGAATCACGCGGGCCGAGAACAGCAGCTTGCCCGAGCTGTGCGTCTTGCCGCGGTCGTGCTCGAAGAACACGCCGGGCGAACGGTGCAGCTGCGAAACGATGACGCGTTCGGTGCCATTGATGACGAAGGAACCGGTATCGGTCATGAGCGGGATCTCGCCCATGTATACTTCCTGTTCCTTGACTTCCTTGATGGTGGGTTTGCTGACTTCGCGATCCATCAGGACCAGGCGCACCTTGGCGCGCAGCGGCGATGCATAGGTCAGGCCGCGCAGTTGGCATTCCTTGACGTCGAAAACGGGCTCGCCCAGCACGTAGCTGACAAACTCGAGGCGCGCCATCTGGTTATGACTGACAATGGGGAAAATGGATGTAAAGGCGGCCTGCAGGCCTTCGTCTTTACGCTTGGAAGGTGGTGTATCCGCCTGCAAAAATGTTAAGAATGATTGCAGCTGAGTCGCCAAAAGGTAGGGGACGTTCTGGACGTCTTCACGTTTGGCGAAGCTCTTACGTATGCGCTTTTTTTCGGTGTACGAATAAGGCATGAGCACTCCGACTCGAGGGGTTACATGGGCCGTCAACCACGGCCCCGGTTTACGACTCCACAAAACCCGGCTTGGGAAAGCTGGACGCCAAACACGGGTTTTCTGGAGACGCAAAAGCCCGGAAAGGCATTTTGCCTTTCCGGGCCGGCAAAAAACTCTTACTTGAGCTCGACCTTGGCGCCGGCTTCTTCAAGTTTTTTCTGGGCTGCTTCGGCGTCAGCCTTGGCAACACCTTCCTTGACAGCCTTGGGAGCGCCGTCAACGAGGTCCTTGGCTTCTTTCAGGCCAAGACCGGTGATTTCGCGAACAGCCTTGATGACGCTGACTTTGTTAGCGCCAACATCAGCCAGGATGACGTCGAATTCGGTCTTTTCCTCGGCGGCGGCAGCGCCACCACCGGCAGCCGGAGCTGCGACAGCCACGGCGGCGGCAGCAGCCGACACGCCAAATTTTTCTTCCATATCCTTGATGAGCTCGGACAGCTCGAGCACGGTCAGGCCGGCGACCGCATCCAGGATTTCAGCTTTGCTTAATGCCATTTTTTAGAACTCCAAATATAAATAAATGCCAGGGTTGGGTGTCGCTTGGTCGTTCAACGAGCCACAAAGCCGCTTACGCAGCTTCTTTCTGGTCGCGCACAGCCGCGAGGCCGCGCACGAACTTGGTGGGAACTTCGTTGAGCGTACGCACAAATTGCGCGACGGGTGCTTGCATGGTGCCCAACAGTTTCGACAGCAACTCTTCACGAGACGGCATGGTGGCCAGAGCCTTCACACCATCCTGGGACAAGACGTTATCGGGCAGGGCCCCGCCTTGAATTACCAGCTTGTCGTTCGTTTTTGCGAAACCGGCGAGTACTTTAGCCGCCGAAACCGGATCTTCGCTGATGCCGTACATCAGCGGACCGGTCATCTGGGCCGTGAGCGCCTCGAAAGGCGTTCCGGCCACAGCACGGCGGACCAGCGTATTCTTGAGAACACGCAGGAACACACCCGACTCACGCGCTTGCTTGCGCAATACGGTGACGGAAGCGACGTCCAGACCACGGTACTCGGCGATAATGATCGATTGGGCCTTTGCAACTTGCGCTGCGACTTCCTCGATGACTACCGCCTTCTCTTGACGATTGAGACTCACGGTTTGAACACTCCATCTAACGACACAAAAGAGGGTCTCTTGTGTCTACCGAATGCGGCGCACCTGGTCGAGTTCTTTTAAAAAGAATTCTTCCATGGGCGCCGTCTGCGCTGGATCCAGAATGACTCTGGGATTAAGCCCGGAACCGGCTGCGCGAGCGCGGTTGGTTCAAGGCTCCAGCGGTCTTTGACAGCAACATCCGAAAAATCCGGATGCAGCCCAAAGTCCTGTTTGCTGCAGCTTGATCGATTAAGCTGCCAGCGAAGCGATTTCTACGCGAGCACCGCCGCCCATCGTGGACGAAACGGCCAGCTTGCGCAGGTATATGCCCTTGGCTGCCGCGGGACGAGCCTTGTTCAGGGCGTCGACCAGAGCGGCCAGGTTCGATTGCAACTGCTCGACGCCGAACGAGGCGCGGCCAATCGTGGCATGGATGATGCCGGCCTTGTCGGTGCGGTACTGCACCTGGCCAGCCTTGGCGTTCTTGACCGCGGTTACGACGTCGGGCGTCACCGTGCCTACCTTGGGGTTGGGCATCAGGCCGCGAGGACCCAGAACCTGACCCAGGGCGCCCACGACACGCATGGTGTCGGGCGAGGCGATGACCACGTCGAAGTCCAGATTGCCGGCCTTGATGCTTTCAGCCAGATCGTCCAGACCGACGATGTCGGCGCCGGCAGCCTTGGCGGCCTCGGCCTTTTCGCCCTGGGCGAACACGGCCACACGCACCGACTTGCCGGTGCCGGCGGGCAGAACGACCGAGCCGCGAACCAGTTGGTCGGACTTTTTGGGGTCGATGCCCAATTGAACGGCGACGTCGATGGATTCGTCGAACTTGGCAACGGCGGTTTCCTTGACCAGGGCGAGCGCCTCGGCAACGGGATACAGCTTGCTGCGGTCGATTTTTGCCTGGATGGCGGCAACACGTTTGCTAAGCTTGGCCATGATTAAACCCCCTCAACCGTAATGCCCATGCTGCGGGCGCTGCCTGCGATCGTACGAACGGCCGCATCGAGATCGGCAGCGGTAAGATCGGGCTGTTTGGTCTTGGCGATTTCTTCGGCCTGAGCGCGCGTAAGCGTGCCGACCTTGTCGGCGTTGGGACGAGCCGAGCCTTTCTGCACACCGGACGCCTTCTTGATGAGGATCGTCGCGGGCGGCGTCTTCATGATGAAGGTGAAGCTCTTGTCGGCGTACGCGGTAATGACCACCGGAATCGGCAGACCAGGCTCGACGCCTTGGGTCTGGGCGTTGAACGCCTTGCAGAATTCCATGATGTTCAGGCCGCGCTGACCGAGCGCCGGACCAATGGGGGGGGATGGATTGGCCTTACCTGCTGGGACTTGCAGCTTGATAAAGCCGACGATTTTCTTCGCCATGCTATGCTCCTTGCGGGTTCAAACGCCAGCAACGGCATGACCGCCGCCGTGGCTCCCCGGGGGTTGAAATCAGGTCTTTTCGACCTGGCCAAAATCGAGTTCGACAGGTGTTGCGCGGCCAAAAATCGTGACCGAGACACGCACCTTGCTTTTCTCGTAATTCACATCTTCCACGTTGCCGTTGAAATCGGCGAACGGGCCTTCCTTGACGCGGACCATCTCGCCCACCTCAAACAAAATCTTGGGCCTGGGTTTTTCGACGCCCTCTTCCATTTGCGAAAGGATTTTCTCGACTTCGCGATCGGAAATGGGAGCCGGTCGGTTGCCCGAGCCACCCAAAAAGCCGGTAACCCGGTTGGTGTTCTTGACCAAATGCCAGGTTTCGTCGGTGAGATCCATTTCGACGAGAACATAGCCGGGAAAAATACGGCGTTCGGAAATGGATTTTTTACCGCCCTTTACTTCTACGACTTCTTCGGAAGGAACCAGGATGCGGCCGAAGGACGTTTGCAGGCCGGCGCGCTCGATGCGCTCGACCAGTGCCTTGTGCACGCTTTTTTCCATTCCGGAATAAACATGGACTACATACCAACGCTTGCTCATGTGCGCCCTTTATTTCCAGCCCAGCAGCAGACCGTATATGACCCAGGCCAGTATCTTGTCGACGATCCACAACAGAGCACCCATGGCGATGACGAAGGCAAACACGATGCCGGTCATTTGGGTGGTTTCTTTGCGCGTAGGCCACACCACCCGCTTGGTTTCGTTGTACGAGTCGCGGCCGAAGCTGATAACGCGGCGGCCGGGTTCGCTGAGCCAGGCAATGCCGGCGGCGATGATGACGCTGCCGATGAATATGCCTACCCGCACGACCGCGGGCTTATCGGCCAACACGGAAAATGCGACAATCCCGGCAACGATAACAAGCACAGCCAAGGCCAGCTTTACGCGGTCGAGGGCGCTGGTAACTGTTTCTACGTTGGTATTCGACATATTCCGGTGAGTGATCCCGCTTTGCGCGGCCTGCATGCAGTACTGGCGATGGTGGCAGGGGCAGTAGGAATCGAACCTACAACCTTCGGTTTTGGAGACCGACGCTCTGCCAATTGAGCTATGCCCCTATACCTGGTAAAAGCGCAGCAGGCCTGCCTGGGTTCCTGCCGCTCTGACAACTACAGCGGCAAAAAGCGCAAAACCATGCGCTTGTTGCCGCCGAATCGACTATTGTAGCGCTTACTTGATGATTTTGGCAACCACGCCGGCGCCGACGGTACGGCCGCCTTCGCGAATGGCGAAGCGCAGGCCCTCTTCCATGGCGATCGGGGCGATCAGCTTGACCGTCATCGCCACGTTATCCCCAGGCAACACCATTTCCTTGTCCTTGGGCAGGTCGATCGTGCCCGTTACG
>NZ_DATMGA010000007.1:0-82232 GCF_035555955.1 Eoetvoesiella sp.
GCTTTTTGCCTTGGGGCGGCCCGGCGGCAAAAAATCCCCTCCGGCAAAGCGAACAGGCTACTGGAAGTTGGATAAACTAGTGCCCTGTATGCGCGGCTTGCCGGCCTTTGCCTGGACAGCCGCACCCCAATGGCACGCAAAGTGCCTTCTCATGAAAAGGAACGCGATGTCTATTCTGACCACCCATGTCGGCAGTCTTCCACGCGGCGACGAACTGGCGCAGTTGCTGCTTGCGCGCGATCACGGCCAGGAGGTCGACGCCGAACATTTCGAGCAGGTCGTCCAGGCGGCCATCGACCATGCCGTGCAGAAACAGGTTGAGGCCGGCGTCGGCATCATGAGCGACGGCGAGCTCGGCAAGGTCGGCTACGCCACCTACATAACCGAACGGCTCGAGGGTTTCGGCGGCCACATCGACCGCACGCCGGCCAAGGACCTGGCCGATTTCCCCGACCTGCGAAAAAAACTGGCCGCCATCATGGGATCCCAGGAATTCGTGCGCGCCGCCTGCATCGGGCCGGTCAAGCTGCGCACTCTGGAACCCTGCCGCGCCGACATCCGCCGCTTCAAGTCGGCCGTCGAGCGGCACGGCCAGGGCCGCCGCGCCTTCATGAACGCCGCATCGCCCGGCCTGGTCACCGCGTTCCAGCCGAACAAGCATTACGCTTCGCACGAGGCCTACCTGGCCGATCTCATCGACGCAATGCGGCCCGAGTACGAGGCCATCGTGGCGGCAGGCTTCGACCTGCAGCTCGATTGCCCCGACCTGGCGATGGCTGCCCACACGGGTTTCCAGAGCCTCAGCGAAGCGGAGTTCACCGCGCGCGCCTGGCAGAACGTCGAGGCGCTCAATGCGGCCACCCGCAACATCCCTTCGGAAAAGCTGCGCATGCACGTCTGCTGGGGAAACTACGAAGGCCCGCACCATTGCGACATAGCACTGGAGAAGGTCATCGACCCCATCCTGGCCGCCAGGCCGTCGACCATTCTGTTCGAGGCGGCCAACCCCCGCCACGAGCACGAGTGGGAAATCTGGCGCGACGCCAAGCTGGCGGACAACAAGATTCTGGCCCCCGGCCTCATCGACAGCTGCTCGAACTATGTTGAACACCCCGAGCTGATTCGCCAGCGGCTCGAGCGCTACGTGGCGTTCATGGGCAAGGACCGGGTGCTGGCCAGCACCGACTGCGGTTTCGGCACCTTTGCCAACTACGGCAAGATCGATCCGGCCGTCACCTGGATGAAGCTTGCCGCGTTGCGGGACGGCGCTGAACGGGCCTCCCAGGCGTAAGCGTCCCAGGCATGAGAATCAGCCGTGCCGCTTCGCGCGACGCGGCTGGCCGGATCCGGTGTCATGAACCCCCGGCCCCGGTTTTGTGGCTGTGGGCCGGGCCGGCATGGCGCTTTACCGTTTCCGTCAGGACTTTTCTGTCTATCGGTTTGGTCAGGAACTCAGCGGCGCCCAGGGAAAGGCCCAGCGGACGATCGTCCAGCATCGAGACAATGATGACGGGAATGCCCGATAGCTCCGAGTCTTTCTTCAGCGCGGCCAGCACCGCCCAACCGTCCACCTGCGGCATCATCACGTCCAGCAGAATGGCGGCGGGGTTCAGGTTCCGGACGGTCTCGAGCGCATTCAGGCCCGAGGAAACATGCTCGACCCGATAGCCTTCGCGCGCCAGCATGGCGCCCATGACTTCGTGCACATGCGGATCGTCGTCGATGAGCAGCAGGGTGGTGGCGCCGGAAGGGCCGTGCGGCGTGGAATGCGCGGCTTTGGCGGCGGGTATGGGTTGGCGCAGGGGCAGGACGAGGGTGAAGCAGCTGCCTTCGCCCGGCGTGGACGATACGTCCACCGTGCCGCCCAGCAGTTCGCATAGCCGGCGGGTAATCGCCAGGCCCAGGCCGGTACCGCCGTATTGCCGGGTGGTCGAAGAATCGGCCTGCGTGAATGGCTGGAACAGCTTGGCCTGCTGCTCGGGCGTCATGCCGATGCCGGTGTCCTTGACGCGAATGACCAGGGACGGGGTTTCCTCGTCGGACGCCATCGCAATGCTCAGCGTCACACGGCCGTTCTTGGTGAATTTGCAGGCATTGCTGACCAGGTTCAGCAGTGATTGCTTGAGCTTGGTGAAGTCGGTTTCGACGGTGCCGATCTCGCCGTCGACGATGATCTCGACCACGTTGTCGTTGGTGGCGGCCAGAGGCTCGGTCAGGGTACGCACCTCGTCGGCCAGGCGGGCGATTTCCACCGGCTCGAGAAACACCTCCATGCGCCCGGCTTCGATCTTGGACAGGTCGAGAATGCCGTTGATCAGGCTTAGCAGGTGCTTGCCCGCGCTTTCTATCTTGTTCAGGTCCGACACATACTGGTCCTGTCCGTCGTCTTCGGCGTCTTCCTGCAGGATTTGCGCGTAGCCGATGATGGCGTTCAAGGGCGTGCGCAATTCATGGCTCATATTGGCCAGGAATTCGGATTTGGTTTTGTTGGCCAGTTCGGCGGCCTGCCGTGCTTCGTCCATGGCCTGTTCGGCCATCTTGATGGTGGTGATGTCGTAGATCCAGCCCGCCAGCGCAGGCTGCCCCGCGTAGGTGAGGCGCTGGTAGGTCAGCAGGCCCCAGAACGTCGTGCCGTCGAGGCGGCGGTGCTGCACTTCGGCATCCTTGAGCTCGCCGGTCTCGCGGAAAATATCCAGCATGCGCCGGCGGTCTTCGGGATCCACCCATAGATCCCGGCTGCGTTGCGGCATCTGGGCCGCGTCGTAGCGGTAGATGGCGTTGTGCGCCGGATTACGGTATAGATATTCGCCTTCATCCGTCACGATGACGACGGAAATGGGGGCTGTTTCGAGCAGCTGGCGCGCTTGTTCGGCGCTGCCGATGTCTGGATGGTTGTCGCTGCTCATGGAACCCCCTAAGGCGATTTATCGTGGAACATTCCGGAAATAATATGACAAATTAATACGGACCACGAAAAATATGCAAATCGGCGCGCCATGAAAAACACCCCAAAAGGCTGGATCGCAATCCTGCTTTTGGGGTGCTGTTCAAGCCCGCGGGGGCTTGCCGTACCTTGGGTGACCGGCGCCGGCCGGAGCCTGCGCCAGTCGGCGAAGCAAGGTGGCTTAGAAGCCGCCCATACCGCCCATGCCACCCATACCGCCCATGTCGGGCATGCCGCCGGCGGCCGGCTTGTCCTCGACGATTTCGGCCACAGCGGCTTCCGTCGTGAGCAGCAGGCTGGCAACCGAAGCCGCGTTTTGCAGCGCGGTGCGGGTAACCTTGGTGGGATCCAGGACGCCTTGCTCGACCAGGTCGCCGTACTCGCCGCTGGCTGCGTTGTAACCGTAGTTACCCTTGCCGTTGGCGACTTCGTTCACGACAACGCTGGGCTCGGCGCCGGCGTTGGCCACGATGGTGCGCAGCGGAGCTTCGACAGCGCGCAGGACCAGCTTGATGCCGGCTTCCTGGTCGATGTTGTCGCCCTTGACCTTGGCAATGGCAGCCTTGGCGCGGATGAGCGCAACGCCGCCGCCAGGAACGATACCTTCTTCGACCGCGGCGCGGGTAGCGTGCAGAGCGTCTTCGACGCGAGCCTTCTTTTCCTTCATTTCGACTTCGGTGGCAGCACCGACGCGAATCACGGCAACGCCGCCGGCCAGCTTGGCCACGCGCTCTTGCAGTTTTTCACGGTCGTAGTCGGACGTGGCTTCTTCGATCTGGACGCGGATTTGCTTGACGCGCGCTTCGATCGACTTGCCGTCGCCGGCGCCGTCGATGATGATGGTGTTTTCCTTGCCGACTTCGATGCGCTTGGCCTGGCCGAGCTCTTCGAGCGTGGCTTTTTCAAGCGAACCGCCGGTTTCTTCGGAGATGACCGTGCCGCCGGTGAGGATGGCGATATCTTCGAGCATGGCCTTGCGACGGTCGCCGAAGCCGGGAGCCTTGACGGCGGTGGTCTTGAGGATGCCGCGGATGTTGTTCACGACCAAAGTGGCCAGCGCTTCGCCTTCGACGTCTTCAGCCACGATGAGCAGAGGACGGCTGGACTTGGCAACTTGTTCCAGTACGGGCAGCAGATCGCGGATGTTGCTGATCTTCTTGTCGAAAATCAGAACGTAGGGATCGTCCAGCACGGAAACCTGCTTGTCCTGGTTGTTGATGAAGTAGGGCGAGAGGTAGCCGCGGTCGAACTGCATGCCTTCGACGACGTCCAGTTCGTTTTCCAGCGACTTGCCGTCTTCAACGGTAATGACGCCTTCCTTGCCGACCTTGTCCATGGCGTTGGCGATGATTTCGCCGATGGAGGAGTCGCTGTTGGCCGAAATGGAGCCGACCTGGGCGATTTCCTTGCTGGTGGTGCAGGGCTTGGAGATTTTCTTGAGCTCTTCGATGCCGACGGAGACAGCCTTGTCGATGCCGCGCTTCAGATCCATGGGGTTGATGCCGGCGGCCACGTACTTGAGGCCTTCTTCGACGATGGCTTGAGCCAGAACGGTGGCGGTGGTGGTGCCGTCGCCAGCGTTGTCGGAGGTCTTGGAGGCAACTTCCTTGACCAGTTGGGCGCCGATGTTTTCGAACTTGTCCTTCAGTTCGATTTCCTTGGCAACCGAGACGCCGTCCTTGGTGACGGTGGGGGCGCCGAACGAGCGTTCGAGCACAACGTTGCGGCCCTTGGGGCCCAGGGTGGTCTTGACGGCGTTGGCCAGGGTGTTCACGCCGCGGACGATGCGGGTGCGCGCGTCGTCGCCGAATAGTACTTGCTTAGCAGCCATTCTTGTATTCCTTGCTTAATTCGGTTGTAAATTACTGAATGACGGCGAGGATTTCTTCCTCGCGGATGACGAGCAGTTCTTCGCCATCGACTTTCACGGCCTGGCCGGCGTATTTGCCGAACAGAACCTTGTCGCCAGCTTTCACGTCAACAGGCAGGATTTTGCCGTCTTCGGTCTTTTTGCCAGGACCGACAGCGATGACTTCGCCTTGATCGGGCTTTTCAGCGGCGCTTTCAGGAATAACAATACCCGAAGCGGTGGTACGCTCGTTGTCCAGACGTTTGACGATCACGCGATCGTGCAAAGGACGCAGTGCCATGAAGGAACTCCTGTATCAAAAAAATTGGTCAACATTAACCGTGGGGACTGGCTGTTAGCACTCTGCCCCTTCGAGTGCTAATTATAGGGGCGATGTGGAATTCTTCAAGTACTGCCAGTAGGGTTGTTACATTTTTAGTGCTACGGGCGGATACCACGTCCACGGCGGCCTGCAACGGCTGGGAGGTGGGCGGCCGGCAGCGGCTGGAATTCCCTTTTTGCGCGTTCAGGCCTTGTCTGGCCGGGCTTCGGCTCTTTGCATGCCGGATCAGTCCATTTCCGCGCAGACGCCCTGCAGCTTTTGCAGGATGTCGTACAAGCGCACCCGGTCCCGGGGGGTGAGCGTGAGCAGCAGTTCCGCGTGCTTGGCGCAGGCCTTGGGGATGATTTCGCCCACCATCCTGGCGCCCTTGGGCGTGATCTTGCAGACCAGCGAACGGTCGCCGGCATTCATGGAGGTGGTGTAGACGAGTTCGCGCTGGATCAGTTCCTTGACCGTGCGGCTGACCATCGCCTTGTCGCTGGCCGAGACTTCAGCCAGTTGCTTGAGGGCGATCGAGCGATGGTGGGCCACCACGGAAAGCAGGCGCCACTGGGGCAGGGTCAGGTCCGCCTGGCCGGCATAGGTGGAGGGAAAACGCTTGAGGTGCGCCGCGATCCTGACTATGGGGACGGAAAGAAAATCCTCGACGGTGAGGTTGGAGCCGTCTGGCTCGATATGCTCCCAACGGCGGCGGGTTGATTGATGTGTTTTCACGGCCAGCTTTGATATTTTTTATGGCCCGATTGTCTCCGGGCGGGGGTGGAAAATGGAACGCGAAGCGATTGATAGGTGTTATTATGACTTATCAATTTGATAAGTCATAATAAACAGGATTTTGCGCTGCGTCCGCACCTGAATCAAGAACAAAATTTTGAGGAATCAAAAATTATCGGGCTATCCGAAGCCTGCAAAATGTAGTCCCGGCATATTCTTATTATGATTTATCAAAATGTTTTGCGCGTGTCAATAGGTGGAATTATTTGTTGATTCCTCAAATTGATAAGTCCAAAATAACAGAATATTAAAACTTTGTTTCATATATGAATCATTTGGAAGGCGATGTAGCCATGAAAGACTCTGCAACGGTCGATCTCATCGAAGATCTGCCCCAGGTCGACGACCTGACGTCGCGGCATTCCACGATTGGCAAGGGAATTCCGCAGGTCAATCACCAGGCCAAGGTGATGGGCCGGGCGAAGTATGCCGGAGACCTGAAGGTGCCCGGCATGTTGCACGGCGCGATTTTGCGCAGCCCCTACGCGCACGCCCGCATCGTCAGCATCGATACGTCGGCCGCGCTGGCCTTGCCGGGCGTGAGGGCGGTGCTTACCGGCGATGACGCGCCCAATACGCTTTGGGGTGGAGGGCCGGTCAAGGATCGCTACATTCTGGCGAAGAAGGTGGTTCGCTTCGCGGGCGAGGAAGTGGTTGCCGTCGCAGCCATTTCCGAAGACATAGCCCGCGATGCGCTGGATCTGATCCGTGTCGAATACGAAGAGCTGCCCGCACTGCTGACCACCGATGAAGCCATGGACCCCGAGGCGCCCACCGTGCATCCGGGCCGCAAGGACAATGTCGCCCACGAGATCCGTTTTCATCGGGGCGACGTGGATGCCGCCTTCGCCAAGGCGGATCTGGTGTACGAAGCCACTTACACCACTTCTTCGCAATATCCTGGCTATCTGGAGCCCATGGTGTCGGTCGCCTCGCTCGAGGCCGATGACCGGCTGCATGTCTGGACGTCGACCCAGACCGTGTCGCTGGCGCGTGCCCGAATCGCCAAGGCCCTTGAATTACCTATTTCGTCGGTGCGCGTTTCGCAGCAGACCACCGGCGGCGGCTTCGGCGGCAAGATCGTCGAGGACGACAACCAACTGGTGGCTGGCCTGCTGGCCCTGCGCACCCGGCGCCCGGTGCGTCTCCTGAACAACCGGCTGGAAGACTTCCTGTCGTGCTGTACCAGCGTTCCCGAGCGCATCACGCTCAAGCTGGGCATGACGCGCGAAGGCATCATCGTCGCCAAGGATGTACGCATCGTCGCCGATTGCGGCGCCTATGCCGGCCTGGCCGGCGAGGTCATGCATGTGTCGTCCATGCGCAGCGACAATATGTTCCGCAACGCCAACGTGCGCTGCGACGCCGAACTGGTCTATACCAATACGCCTCCTCACGGCGCATTCCGCGGGTTCGGTGGTTCGCAGATGCTGTTTGCATTGAACAGCCACATCGACTCCATGGCGCGCGAGCTTGGCCTGGATCCCGCCGCAATTTACGAGCGCAACGCCATTGGCGCGGGCGACACCACTGTGCATGGCTGGAAGATACGCAGCACCGGGTTCAAGCAGTGCGTGGCCAATGCCACGGCAGCCGTGGACTGGGCCGCGAAGCGCGCGGCGCCTCGGGGTACCGGCGTGCGCCGGCGCGGCCTGGGCCTGGCCGCCGCCATGCATGTTTGCGGCAATCGCACGATGGGCAACTGGGACGGCTCGACGGTCGCCATCAAGCTGAACGAGGACGGCGGCATCGTGGCGCAGTGCGGCGAATGCGACATGGGCCAGGGCGCGATGACCATGCTCACCCAGATCATCGCCAATGAATTCAAAGTACCCCTGTCGCAAGTGCGCCTCATGCCTCCCGATACGGATAGCGCGCCCTACGCCCTGGGCTCGTTTGCATCCCGCGTGACCATGTCGGCGGGCAACGCCGCCATCAAGGCCTGTCGCTCGGCGCGCGCCAAGCTGCTGGTGCTGGCCGAAGATCTGCTGCAGGCGGACCCGGGCAGCCTGGAACTGGCCGACGGCGGCGGCGTGCAGGTGCGCGGCACCGATCGCAGGCTGGGCCTGGACGAGCTGGCGCGGGCCCATATCTGGCGCCATGGCGGCGAAGGCTTCCAGGTGACGGAAACCTGGGATCCTCCCACCGAAGAGCCGGATTCCGATCTGTATGGAAACTGCGCGCCGACGCATTCGTTCGCGGCGCAGACCGTGGAGGTCGAGGTCGATACCGAGACGGGGCAGGTCACGGTGCTGGGCAGCTATCTTTCGGACGACCTGGGCAAGGCGCTCAACCCCACCGCCGTGCACGGGCAGGCGAACGGCGGCTGCGTGCAGGCAATGGGCTGGGCGCTGTACGAACAACTGAAGCTGGAAGACGGGCGCATCGCCAACGGCAATTTCGCCGACTACACGATGGCGACGGCCGAATCGGTTCCCCTGCTGCATGCCGATTTCGTGGAAACCAATGATCCGATCGGTCCGTACGGAGCCAAGGCATCGAGTGAAACGGCCATCCTGATGGCCGCGCCGGCCATTGCGAATGCGGTATACGACGCGGTCGGCGTGCGTATCCGCGACTTGCCGATTACGCCCGAGCGGGTGCTGGCGGCGTTGCAGGCCAAAAAAGAGCAGCAAGGAGCGGCAAATGCGTGATTTCAATTATCTGGAACCCACCTCGGTCGAAGAAGCCAGCCGCTTGCTGGCCGAACTCGAGGACGAAGAGGTGCGGCTGATCGCCGGCGGCACGGCGCTGATCCTGACCCTGCGCCAGCGCATGCTGCGCCCGGAGCATCTGGTGTCCCTGGCCAGGATCGACCGCCTGCGCGGCATCGACTACGACCCGGCCAGGGGGCTGCGTATCGGGGCGCTCGAGCGCCATGCGGATATTGCGTCGTCGAGCCTGGTCCGGCAGCATTATCCGGTGCTGGCCGCCATGGCCGGCCAAGTGGCGAACCCCCAGGTTCGCAACCAGGGCACTTTGGGCGGCAACCTGTGCTATGGCGATCCGTCCACCGATCCCCCGAGCTGCCTGCTGGCCCTGGACGCCAGTGTGGTGCTGGGCAGCACGCGCGGCGAGCGCACGATGCCCTTGAGCGAATTCCTGGTGGACTTCTTTGAAAACGCCCTCGAGTCCGACGAGCTCTTGCTGGAAGTGCGCGTACCGCCGCTGCCGGCGGGCGCGGCCGGGGTGTACAGCCGTTTCCTGCGTACCGCCGCCGAACACCGGCCGCTGGTAAGCGTGGCGCTGGTCGCCGCGCGCAGCGGCGCGAGTTGCTCGATGGCACGGCTGGCCGTGGGGGCATCCACCCCGGTGCCGACCCGCGTTCCGCGTGCCGAGGCCTGTCTGGCCGGCCGCGACGTGACGCCGGCGGTCGCCGCCGAGGTGGCGGATATCGTGGTCCAGGACATACAAGTCATGTCCGACTCGCGGGGCAGCGAGGAATACCGGCGGGCAATGGTCCGGGCGGTGGTTCGCCGCGCCGTCTGCGAGCTATTTGAACTTTCCATCGATGAAGGAGTGCCAGCGTGAGTACGCATCGAGTCAACTGTACCGTCAACGGCGAACCCTGCAGCCTGGACGTGCCGGCCGGCCGCCTGCTGGCCGACTTCCTGCGCGACGATCTCCACCTGACGGGCACCAAGCGTGGTTGCGAAACGGCTATTTGCGGGGCCTGCTCGGTGCTGCTCGACGGCGAGGTGGTCAAGTCCTGCCTGATGCTCGCCGTTCAGGTCAACGGCCGCGCCGTTACCACCGTCGAGGGGCTGGCGCAGGGCGATGCCTTGCATCCGCTTCAGAAAAGCTTCATGGAGTGCGGCGGCCTGCAGTGCGGCTATTGCACCCCCGGCATGATGATGGCCTCGGCCGACCTGCTTGCCCATAATCCCAACCCCACTGTGCACGAGATTCAAAGAGGCCTTGCGGGCAATCTGTGCCGTTGCACGGGGTACACGCAAATCGTTGAATCAATCCAGCACGCCGCTGCAGAAATGAACCATGGAAATTGAAAAGAAGTTGACGGTCGCCGCTCCTCGTGAGCGCGTATGGGAATTGCTGATGGACCCGCATGTGATGACGGGCGCCGTACCCGGCATGCAGTCCATCGACGTCATCAGCCCGACGGAATACGTGGCGCTGATGAAGGTGAAGATTTCCTTCATCAGCGCCAAGTTCAAGCTGCACACCCATATCGTCGAGCAGCGCGAACCCGAATACCTGCGCGCCGAAGGAACCGGCGAGGACGCCTCCGTGGCGAGTTCGCTGAAGCAGTCCAGCGAGATCTTCCTGACTTCCACGGCCGATGGCGGCACTGAATTGCGCATCAAGGTGAATGTCGACGTCCTCGGACGGCTGGGCACTTTCGGGCTTTCCGTCATGAAGACCAAGGCCGACCGCATGTGGGACGAGTTCGGCGCGAACCTGGCGCGGCGCATCGATGGCGGCGAAGCCGCGGACGCGCAGCCGGGCGCCGAGGCTGCACAGCCTTCGTCACCCGCAGCCCCGCAGCCTGGCGAGGCCGCGACTGCCCCGGCCGCCGCTGCCGTCGTGGAGCCTGCAGGGCCCGCAACGGTTCAGGCTGGCGCGGCGCCTCAGGCCGCGCAGCAGGGGGAGGCGAAAGGATGGCTCGCTCGTCTGCTCGGCGGCAGCCGGGTCTCCGCGCCGAGCGTGTCGTCATCCGGCCATATCCGCGTGGAAATCCGCCAGCTGGATCGCACCGTGGCGGTGGAGTGGCCTGTGGATGCCGCGGATCAATGCCAGGCATGGCTCAAAGAGTTGCTGGGACGCTGAAGCGTATCGACGCTTCGATGACAACGAGGCAATGGCTGTAAGAAGTTAAAACCAAAGCTGCTTTTTTTGGACTGGAGGAGATACTTATGTTTCGTTTTAAGAAAAATGGTTTGACCCGGCAAGTGGCGTGCGCCCTGTTCGCCGCCGGTGTTCTGGGCGCCAGCGCCGGCGCGCAAGCGGCCGACGTCGTCAAGGTGGGCATCATCCTGCCGCTTTCCGGCCCCATCGCGGCGCAAGGCATGAGCACCGTCAAGGGCTTGAATGCCGCCGTCAAGTATGAAGACGTGGTCAATGGCCGCAAGCTGGAAGTCATTCAACTGGATGACGCGTCGAATCCGTCGCTGACCACGCGCAATGCCCGCAAGCTGATCGACCAGGACAAAGTCGACGTGCTGATCGGTACCGGCGGCGTGCCGGGCGCCATGGCGATGGCCACGGTGGCGGCCGAAGGCAAGACGCCTATGGTGTCCTTCACGCCCATCAATCTCAAGCCCGAGGAAGCCAAGTGGGTCCATACGGTTGCCCAGTCGGGCTATACCATGGTGGGCGCCGTCGTCGACGAAATGAAGCGCAACGGCGTGAAGACCGTGGGCTATATCGGGTTCTCCGACGCCTGGGGCGACGCCGCCTACGGCGCCCTGAAAAAATACGGGGAAGCAGCCGGCATAAAGATCGTGGCCAACGAACGCTATGCCCGCGCCGATAACTCCGTGGCCGCGCAGGTGCTCAAGGTCATGGCCGCCAAGCCCGATGCCGTGTTGGGCGGCGGAGCCGGAACCCCCGGCGCCTTGCCCTACCTCGGCCTGGCCGAGCGCGGCTACAAGGGCGCCATCTACGGCACGCACGCCTTGCTCAGCCCCGAGTTCGTGAAACTGGTGGGTGCCGCGGGCGAAGGCCTGATCGTGCCGACCGGCGTGGTGTTGCTGGGCGACCAACTGCCCGACAGCAACCCCAGCAAGAAAATCATCCACGAATACGCAAAGGCTTATGAAGCCGCCAACAACGGCGCCAAGCCTTACGATGTGTTTTCTTCGTATGCGTTCGATGCCTGGGAGGTCGTCGCCAAGGCGATAGCGCGCATCCCCGCCGACGTGAAGCCCGGCACGCAAGCCTTCCGCGATGCCTTGCGCGACGCCATCAACAACACCAAGGGTCTGGTCACGACGCAAGGGAAATACACCTTTACGCCGGCCAGCTCCTTTGGCGAGGACAAGAGCTCGATCGTCATTGCCAAGCTTGAAAAGGGCAAGTGGAAGTTGGTGCACTAACGGCATCCCGTTTCTGGTCCCGCCCGCCGGCCCGCAAGGGTTCGCGCGGGCGGGATTGATTTCCTTGCATAGTCAACCCTCTACCAGAGCTCATCCTCGATGGATTCCAATATTGCAATGATTCTGCTGGCCGACGGCCTGGCGGGATCCGCCATCTACCTGATCATAGGATTGGGTCTGGCGCTTATCTTCTCGGTCACGCGGGTCATCTTCGTGTCGTTCGGCAGCGTGGCCGTGTTCGCGGCGCTGAGCCTGGGCGCCATGGAGCAGGGGCAACTGCCGGCCGCCATCGAGCTCGTCGGCTTTTTCGTGGTGGTGGCGCTGCTCATGGAGCTTGCGGGCCTTTGGCGCAGCAGGGCCTGGCATCGCCTGCCGCGTGTGCTGTTCTATTGGGTGGTGCTGCCGTTCGTGCCCTGCGGCCTGGCCGCCTGGGCCACAAGCCAGGAGTCGGAAATCATCAAGGTGGCAGCCGCCATCCTGGTTGTGATCCCGCTTGGGCCGCTGATCGAGCGCGTTGCCCTGCGTCCGGTGGCCAAGGCCTCCGTCCTGGCGCTGCTGATTGTCGCCCTGGTTCTGGACTTTGTGTTGTCCGGCCTGGGCCTGTTGTGGTTTGGGCCCGAAGGACTGCGCACGCATGCGTCGATACCGGGAACGACGGCACTTACATCGAATCTGATCGTGAACAACCAGACCTTGCTGACCATTGCCGTGGCGTTCGGCCTGGCGCTGGTGTTCTATATTATTTTGCAGCGCACCCATACCGGCAAGGTCCTGCACGCCACCGCGTCCAATCCGGTCGGCGCCAGGCTGGTCGGCATCCGCCCCGCCTTTACCGCCACGGTTGCGCATATCATCGCCGCTCTGCTGGCGGGTATCGTCGGCGTGCTGATTTCCCCGGTCGCGACGATTTATTACGACAGTGGCCTGATGCTCACGCTCAAGGCTTTCGTGGCCGTCATCATCGGCGGGATGAGCAGCTACCCCCTGACGGCGCTGGGGGCGCTGCTTGTCGGCGTGTCGGAAAGTTTTGCCTCGTTCTGGAACAGCGGGCTCAAGGACGCCATCGTGTTCGGCCTGCTGATTCCGATCCTGGTCATACGTTCGGGCCTGGTCCCGCAACGCGATGACAATGAAGAAGAAGGTGACGTATGAGTCCGTTCATCAAAAGAGCGGGCATTCCGCTGATTGCATTACTGCTGATTTTCATTGTGCCCCAGGTGCTGGGCAAGTTCGAAGTCTCGCTGCTGAACGACATAGGCATTGCGGCCCTGGTGGTGCTGGGCCTGGTGCTGGTTTCCGGTATCGGCGGCGCGCTGTCCTTCGGCCAGGCGGCGTTCGTGGGCATCGCCGCCTACAGCACGGCCTGGTACACCACGACGCAGGGCGGCTCGCCCTGGATGGGCCTGGTGCTTGGCCTGGTGCTTACCTGCGGCAGCGCTTGGATCGTCGGCGCCATCACCATGCGGCTGGGCGGCGATTATCTGGCCCTCAGCACGATTGCCTGGGGCTTGTCGGTGCCCATTCTTTTCGCCAACCTGCCCGCGCTCGGCAGCCACACCGGCATCGACGGCATCCCGGCCATCCGCATCGGCGGCTGGGAGCTGGACCAGAGCGGCAGCATCTTCATACTTATATGGTTGATGGTGGGCGGCGGCGGCTGGTTCGCCTGGAACCTGCTGCGTTCGCGCACCGGGCGCAGCATACGCGCCTTGCGCGGCGGCAAGGTGCTGATGGCCAGCTTTGGCGCCGACGCATTCCGCCTGCGGCTGACTTTGTTCGTGATGGCGTCGGCCTACGCCTCCGTGGCGGGCTGGCTGTTCGCCCACGCCAACCGCTTTGTCAGCGCCACGCCGTTTTCCCTGCATGCCAGCGTCGACTATGTCTTCATGATGGTGGTGGGCGGCATGACGCAACTGGCCAGCGCCCTGCTGGGCTCGACGCTGTACATCGGCCTCAACAACATCCTGCAGGATGTGCTGCCCTACATCAGCAGCCGTGGGGCGCAGGTCAATGCGCTGGTCTTTTCGGTGCTGTTCCTCATCATCCTCGAGCGCCTGCCCGGCGGCATCGGCCGGCCGTTGAACCGTCTGGTGTCGCGCCTGCTGCGCCGGCGCCGTGAAACGCTGCCCGATGCGCCGCCGCTGTCGATGCGGAAAATGCCCGAGCGCGGCGTACCCGTGCTCAATGTCCAGAACGCGGTCAAGCGCTTTGGCGGCCTGGTTGCTGTCAACGGTGTCAGTTTCGAATTGCGCGCGGGAGAAATCCTTGGACTCATCGGCCCGAACGGAGCCGGGAAGTCCACGATGTTCAATCTGCTGACCGGCACGCTGCCGCTTACCGAAGGGGCGGTGCGGTTCATGGGCGAGCCGACCGCCGGCCTGACCCAGCGCCAGATTGCCTTGCGTGGCGTGGCGCGCACCTTCCAGCACGTCAAGCTGCGCCCGGCGATGACCGTGCTCGACAACGTCGCGCTGGGCGCCCATGCGCGCGGCCGCTGCGGCCTGTGGCGCGGCGGGTTGCGCCTGAACCGCGAAGAAGAGGCGCGCATCATGGCCGAAGCCATGCGCCAGCTGGAACGCGTAGGCCTGGCCGACCAGGCCTACGAGCTGGCCGGGAGCCTGGCCCTGGGTACCCAGCGCCTGGTCGAGATCGCCCGGTCTCTGGCGTCGGATCCTTTGCTGATCATGCTGGACGAGCCGGCCGCCGGCCTGCGTCTGCTCGAGAAACAGGCTTTGGCCAAGCTGCTGGACACTTTGCGCTCCGAGGGCGTGACGGTATTGATCGTGGAACACGATATGGAGTTCGTCATGAATCTGGTCGATCGTCTGGTCGTCATGAGTTTCGGGGGCAAGATTGCCGAGGGCAAGCCCGCCGAGGTGCGCGCCGATCCCCAGGTGCAGGCCGCCTATCTTGGGAGCGACGAATGAGCGCCTTGCTGGAAGTCAATGATCTGCACGTGGCCTATGGCCAGGTCGAAGCGGTGCGCGGCGTGTCGTTTTCGCTTGAAGAGGGCCACATCAGTTCGGTCATCGGACCCAACGGCGCCGGCAAGACGACGCTGCTCGGCACGCTGATGGGCCTGCTGCCCGCCGTCAAGGGCCAGGTTCTGTTCGATGGCGTGGACGTCACCCGCATGGACACGGAAACGCGTCTGGACATGGGGCTTTGCCTGGTGCCCGAGCAGCGCGAGCTGTTCGGCGACATGTCGGTGCTGGACAACCTTGTCCTGGGCGGCTATGTTCGCAAGCTTTCTTCGGCCGAGCTCAAGCGCGCGCTGGAGGAAGCCTATGCGCGCTTTCCACGCCTGGCCGAACGGCGCGCCCAGCGCGCCGATACGCTGTCGGGCGGCGAACGCCAGATGCTGGCCCTGGGCCGCGCGATGATGAGCCGGCCCCGCTTGTTGATGCTCGACGAGCCCAGCCTGGGGTTGGCGCCGCTGATCGTGCAGGAGATCCTGACCGAAATCGGGCATCTGCGCCATAGCGGCCTGTCGGTCCTGCTGGTCGAGCAGAACGCCAGGGCGGCGCTCAAGGTGTCCTCCGAAGGCCATGTGCTCGAGGGCGGACGGATCACGCTCGGCGGTCCCGCCGAACAGCTGATCAACGACGACCGGGTGCGGCATGCCTATCTTGGCGGCGCTTGAGGGTCTGCCGATCAAGAGTGTTTGTTGCTGTGTTTTTCCAGGGCCCGGTGGTTGATGTGGAGGCCGTGAGGGTAAAATCGGGGGAATTTCACAGAGAGGGGCGTACCACATAATGTTTCCACAACGACTGGCCGACGGCTATAAATCGTTTCTCAATGGGCGGCTCGCGCAAGAGCGCGAGCGCTACGAAGAACTGGCCGAAAAAGGCCAGCATCCGGAAATCATGCTCATCGGTTGTGGGGACTCCCGCGTCGCGCCCGAGACTATTTTCGACGCCGGCCCCGGCGAGATGTTCGTGGTGCGCAACATCGCCAATCTGGTTCCTCCTTGCGAATCTGATACGGAAGGTTCTTATCACGGCACCAGCGCGGCCATCGAGTTCGGCGTGAACGCGCTCGAAGTCAAGCATATCGTGGTCATGGGCCATGCAAGCTGCGGAGGCGTCAAGGCGTTCGCCGACAAGGCGCCGCCGCTGACCAAGCCCGATTTCATCGGCAAATGGATGTCGCAGATCGCCCCGGTGGCCGAGCGCCTGGGGCCGGTGGGCGACGACCGCGCGGGCTGGATCCGCCGCCTGGAGTGGGCGGTGGTCGAACACAGCATGTCCAACCTGCTTACCTTTCCCGCTGTGCGCCAGCGGGTGCAGGACGGGCGGCTGACGCTGCACGGCGCTTATTTCGGCGTGGCGACCGGCGTGCTGTTCGTGCTCGATCCGGATACCGGGCGGTTCGAACCGTGTACCGAAGGCTGAAAAAACAAACAGGAGCTGTCGAATCATGCTGGACACCCATAGCAAGATCGCCGTAGTCGGCGCTGGCGTCATCGGAGCAAGCTGGGCGGCGCTTTTCCTGGCCAACGGCTTCAAGGTCGTGGCGACCGATCCCGGCGAGGGCGCCGAGGGGCGCTTGCGCGGCTGGGTGGATGCCTACTGGCCCGCGCTGGAAAAGCTCGGCCTGGCGCCGGGCGCCTCCAAGGACAATCTGTCGTTCACCGCCGACCTGGCCGAAGCGGTGAAAGGGGCCGCCTTCATCCAGGAAAACGGCCCCGAGCGCCTGGACGTCAAGCATGCCATGCTGGCCACCATGGAAGCGGCAGCGCCCGTCGATGCGATCATCGCGTCGTCCACCTCGGGCCTGAAGGTCAGCGACATTCAGGCGGGCGCCAGGCACCCGGAGCGCATCGTGCTGGGCCATCCGTTCAATCCGCCTCATCTGATTCCTCTGGTCGAGGTCGGCGGCGGTGCTCACGCTTCGCCGGAAAACGTGGACAAGGCCATGCGGTTTTACGCAAGCGTCGGCAAGAAGCCCATACGTGTCGGCAAGGAAGTCGTGGGCCACATCGCCAACCGCCTGCAGGTGGCATTATGGCGCGAGGCAATTTCCCTGGTCGAGCGCGGCGTGGCCACGGTGGAAGACATCGACACCGCCATCTCCTATGGGCCCGGCCTGCGCTGGGCTCTGCTCGGGCCCTTCCTGAACCTGCATGCGTCCGGCGGCCCTGGCGGCATCACCCATGTACTCGAGCACATCGGTCCCGCGCAGCGCGAATGGGCCAGGGACCTGGGCGCCTATCCGGAAACCGACGACTACATTGCACCCATCGCCAAGGGCGTGGACGAGGAGCTCAAGGGCTACGACTTCGCCCGGACGCTTGCCCAGCGCGACGAGCTGCTGGTGGAGCTGCTTGCCGCCAAGAGCAAGGCGACGCAAATTCCATAGCCCGCAAAAACAGCAGGCCAAAAAAATGGGAGCCCGAATGACCTCGGGCTCCCATTTTTGTTGCAGCTCGGACTGTTTCTACCGCCCACGCTTCTAGGCGGACTGGCCCTCGCCGCCCGCGGGCCGTCGGGCATTTGGCTTTTGTGAAGCCAATTGCCGTTTGCGCTCGGTCCATTCCTGGCAAAGGCGATGCGCATTGGCCCGCGCATCCGCCATATAAGCGGCGGAGCCGGTGGGTGTCGTCAGCTCGAAGCGCAGGCCGTTCGGATCGAAGACATACATCGACTTGACGAAGTCGTGATCCGTGACGCCCAGGACTTCGTAGCCGGCATCGCTCAGGCGCTTGATGGCGGCCTCGATTTCTTCCACGGTATCGACCTGCATGGCGATGTGGTTCACCCAGGACGGCGTATTGGGCGAGGGCAGCGCCTTCTGGTCGTCGCCCAGGTCGAAGAAGGCAATGCAGGATCCGTCCGCCATCTCAAAGAATATATGCACGTAGGGGCAGTATTCGCCCGTGCTGGGGACGTGGTCGGCCTTGATGACGTGCACCAGGGGCAGCCCCAGCAGGTCCTCGTAGAAATGGCGCGTTTCCTCGGCGTCCCGGCACCGGAATGCGTAATGGTGCAGTCCCTTGACGGTAAATGGTGGCTTCATCTTCTTTCCTTCCGGGGTTGGCGGTCAATTAGCATAACGCCATTGGCCGTTCTTGATGGTAACCAGAACCTGGCTGCGCTGGTCGGCGCCGTTATGGTTTTCAGGCGACATGTTGTAGACGCCTTCGGGCGTGACCAGGTCGGTGGTCTGTTCTATGGCGTCGCGCAGCGCCGTCCTGAACTCCGGCGTGCCGGGCTGGGCGGTTTTCAAGGCCTTGGGCACGGCGTTTTCCAGCAGCAGAAGGGCGCTCCAGGCGACGCCGCCGGCCAGCGAGCGGGTTTCGGGGCCGAATTTCTTTTCATAAAGATCGACGTATTCGGTGGCGACTTTCTTGATGGGGTTGCTGCTGGGCAATTGTTCCGCCACCAGCAGGGGGGAGGCCGGCATGAACGTGCCTTCCAGGGCCTTGCCGCCGACCCGCAGGTAGTCCTTGTTGGCGGCCGCCTGCGTCTGGAAGAACGAGCCCTTGAATCCGCGATGCACCAGCGCCAGCTGGGGCATGGCGGCCGGAGTACCCGGCGCCACGATGAGGATGGCGTCCGGTTTGCTGGCCAGCATCTTCAGAGCCTGCGATACGAAACTGGTGTCCGTGCTGCCGTAGCGCTCGATATCGGTGATTTCGAGTCCCGACTTCGGCGCGGTGACTTTCGCGACATCGACGAAAGTCTGTCCGTAGGCGGAGTTGACCGCGACGATGCCAAGCCGTTTCTGCCCGCTTTTCTTCATCTTGTCGAAAGCGACCTGGAGCTGGATGGCTTCGGAGGGAGGCGTCTTGAAAGCCCATTTGCGCGCCGCATCCATCGGCGTCACAATGGCGCCGCCGCCCGCCATGGCGACCATGGGCGTGCGGGATTCGCTGGCGACCTGCAGGACCGCCAGCGAACACGGGGTGCCCGACGGGCCGGCGATAAAATCGACCTTGTTTTCCGTGACGAACTTGCGCGCCACCAGGGTTGCGGTCGTGGGGTCGGAAGCGTCGTCGAGTATGGTGACGTTCAGTTTCTGGCCGGCGATTTCCTTGGGCCATAGCTGCACGGTGTTGCGCTCGGGAATGCCGATGGAGGCATATGGCCCGGTCAAGGACAGCACCACGCCTACGTTAATATCGGCCTGGGCTTGTCCGTATATGCCCAAAGCCAGAACACCGATAGCCAAATGTTTGAGGTATTTCATCCGTCTGTCTCCTGGATAGAGTTTTTTAGAAAAAGCATTTTTATTAACTATTGCGAAATAAATTTATATTGGCATTTATTTCATGTCAATAAAAAATTTATTTGAAATATTTGCAGGTTTAATCCGATCTTTGGCTTTCTCCTGTCTCCCACGTCGATTACGGAGTTTTTGTTGTCATGCCTAAAGCACCATCGGTCATCAGCCGGGTAGTCGCCATCCTTGGCGCATTCAGCGAGCGCAAATCGTTGATCACGATCGAAGAAATATCGGCCATGCTGGACATCAGCACCGCTTCGGCATACCGCTACATGAGCGACCTGACCCAGGCCGGCCTGCTGTCGCGCACCTCCGGCAGCTATCGGCTCGGGCCGAAAATCATCGAACTGGAATATTTGTTCCAGTCGTACGACCCGATACTCCAGGCGGGGCGCGACTTGATGGAGGGGCTGGCGGGGTTCACCGGCTGCAACGTCCTGCTGTGCAATGTCTATGACCAGGCCCTGGTGAACGTCATGCACGTAACCGGCAAGCATCCGATCGACGTGGCGTACAAAAAGGGGCAGCGCATGCCTATTTTCCGGGGAGCGCAAGCGCATATTCTTCTGGCCTACATGGACATCCGCAAGCTCAAGCGCCTGTACGAGTCGGCCCTCAAGGATCCGGCCATCGCGCCGGATGCCCTGGCTATTGGGGAAGACTGGCGCGCCTTCTTGAAGCAGATACGGCAGATACGCAGCCGGGGCTATTATGTTTCCGAGGATCAACTGCAGCCGGGGGTAACGGGCATCGCCGCCCCGGTGTTCGGCGAGAAGCAGGAAATCCTGAGCAGCCTGGTGCTTATTTTGCGCAACGACAATCCGCCCTCGATGAGCCAGTCGACCCTGATCGAGCTGGTGGCCCAGGGCGCCAAGCAGATCTCGAAGAGGATCGAAGAGCTGTCGGCCGGCGTGGCTTGCGCCGCGGAGCCGGAAGGAAGCTAGCGCCCGCCATCACCTGCCTCGGTGCATCGGCCGATCCGCCGCGCCTGCGGCGGTATGGTCGGGGCGGGGGTACGGCCTGGCCGGTCAGTGTGCCTCGTCGTCGGCCAGGTGGTGCAGCTTTTGCGCCACTTCGTTCGCGCGCAGCGCGACGATGGCGGCCAGCCCTTCGGTGTTGATCAGGGCCCGGCGTTCGACCGACAGGGTAAGGGAAATCACCGCCACGGCGCCGATGCCGGGCACGGCGATCGGCGCGGCGATGCCCACGGTTCCCTTGTCGACCTCCTGGTCCGATACATAGTGGCCTTGCTGCCGGATGCGGGCAAAGTAGGCCTTGAAACTCGGCCAGTCCGTGGCCAGTTCCCGCAGCTCGGGGTCGTCCCGATGCTTGTCGAAGATTTTCTTGAGGCGGGCGGGCGGCAGGCAGGCCAGCATGACCTTGGAGGCCGAGCCGTGGAACAGCGGCAGGGGCCGCCCCCGGCCGAAGGTGACCCCGCTGTCGTGATAGCCCTTCTCGTGGTGCACGTTGATGATCTCTTCGTTGTACATGCGGCACAGGATGGCGTCGCAGCCGGTTTCGGCCGTCAGCGCCTTCATGATGTCGCGCGCGGTCTTGAGCACGGGGTCGGATTCGCGGATGCGGTAGTCCAGGGTAATGATGCGGGCGCCCAGCCCGTAGCGCCCTGAATAATTGGCCAGGAAGCCTGTTCGGCTCAATTCGCGCGCATAGCGGAAGGCGGTGGGCCGCGAGACATTCAAACGCTCGGCAATGTCTTCGGCCGTCAGCAGGGTGTGGGCCTCTGAGTACAGATCGAGAACGTCGGTCATGCGGGAGAATTTGCTCATGGCTGGAATCATAGCTGGAATTCCGGGTGGCCGAGCGTCTTGCCGGCCTGATTCAGGTTGGGGTTTTTCTTATAGTATCAGTTATTGACACTTTTTTGATTCTGGATCACAATCCGTCGAACGGCCTGTTCGTGTGCTTATCCCGGGTTGTTGGGCCCGGCCCGATCGTGGGCATGGTCAATCCCTTTTTTCACCAGAATTTTCAAGGGCTTTGGGAGAGTCGGATCTGTGGGGCAAGCACGACAGCCGGTAAGGCTCTTTGCCTTCCCGGAAAGCAGCAGCAGGCAAGAAAAATAAAAGTATCAAATATTGAGGTAATACGAATTACAGCAAGGTTGAATCCTTGCACCGGGCTCGTCGCCGAATCCCAGGCGCCGGCATCCCGTCCCCCAGAAAAAGGAGCAAGAGACTCATGCATCAGCCCACTCTGCAACCGCATTCGTCCGGTTATTTCACGTACGAGATCTTCCCGTTTGTGCGGCCGCCCGACATGGGCGCCCAGCCGCCCGTCCGTCATCCGGTGGTCATCGTCGGCGCCGGGCCCATAGGGCTGGTGCTGGCCGTCCAACTGGCGCGGCACGGCGTCAAGCCCATACTCATCGAATCACAGGCCCAGGTCGGCGGCGGCAGCCGGGCCCTGGCGCTGGCCCGGCGAACCATGGAAATCATGGAGCAGTCCGACGTGGCGCCCGAGTTCCTGGAGCAGGCCATTGTCTGGCATGAAGGGCACAGCTACTACAAGAACCGTATCGTCCATCATCTGGACATCCCCTATACCGAAGACGACAAGTTCGCGCCGATGACGAATCTGGCGCAGTGCATCGTCGAAAAGCTTCTGGTCGACAAGGCGCGCGAACTGGGCGTGGATCTGCGCTTCCAGACCCAGTTGCTGGGCATGGAAGAGGGGGCCGACGCGGTCACGCTTACGCTGGACACGCCCGAGGGCGAATACCAGATCGAAACCGAATGGCTGGCGGCCTGCGACGGCGGCCGCTCCACGGTGCGCAAGCTGCAGAACCTGCGCTTCGAGGGCGTGTCGTATGAAAGCCGCTTCCTGATCGCCGACTTCCTGATCGACCTGGACGAGCCGCCCGGCCGGCGCTGCTACTTCGACCCTCCCTGGCTTCCAGGCCACGCCGCGCTGGTGCACAAGGCGCCGCTGGGCGTGTGGCGGCTGGACTACCGGGTGCCCGACGACGTCTCGGACGAGGAAGCGCTGGATCCCGAACGGATTGCCTCGCATATTCAAAGCCAGCTCGACTACATAGGCGTGGATCTGCCCTGGAAGATCGAATGGATCACGCTGTACAAGCCCAACAGCCTGACCCTGGCCAGCTACAACCACGGGCGGGTGCTGTATTGCGGCGACGCGGCGCATCTGCTGCCTGTGTTCGGCGTGCGCGGCCTGAATACCGGCGTGCAGGATTCCATCAACCTGGCCTGGAAGCTGGCGGCCATCGTGCACGGGCAGGCCAGTGCGGGCCTGCTCGACACCTACACCAGTGAACGGGTGGCCGATGCGCGTGAAATCTGCTTCGAGGCAGGACGCAGCACACGCATGATGGCGCCGCCTTCGCGCGGGTTTCACATCATGCAGCGGGCCGCGCTGTCCCTGTCGTTGAATCACGAATATCCGCGCGGCCTGCTGCACTGGCGCACCTCGCATCCCATCGATTACGCAAGCAGCGCGCTGACCGTGGTGGACGAGAGCGACGTCCGGTTCCAGGCCGGCCCGCGTCCCGGCGCGCCGGCGCGCAACGCCCGCCTCGACACGCAAGACCCGAACACGCCGTTCCTGCTTGATTCTTTTCAGCCTGCTTTCCAGGTGCTGGTGTTCGGCGCCGACGAAAGCCTGTGGAACGCGGCGCGCGAAGACGTGCTGAGCCTGCGCGAGCAAGGACTGAAGGTCCGCCTGCTGTCCATCCGCAGCGATGGCGTTCAGCCGGAGGGCGCCGACGCCGTCCTGAACGATCGGCAGGGCAACGCCCAGGCGCTTTGGGGCGCGGAAGGGGGCGCCGTCTATGTGCTGCGGCCCGACCAGCATGTGGCCTCCCGCTGGAAGCCCGGCAGCCCGGCGCGGGCGGCTCGCATCATTACACACATCTTGTCCGTGGGCGGCCCGGTCCACGAACACGAGGGGAAATAATCATGAGCACTTTGCGATTCGAAGAACTGGAAAACATCTACGACGAACTGGCCACGGCCATCGATGCCGCCGGCCCTGAACAGGAAAGCGTATTCCTGGCCAAGCTGGTGCTGTCCCTGGCCCATGAGTTCGGCAATGCCGAGCGAGTGTCCGCGCTCATTCAGGATTGCCTGCACGAACCCGTTACCGAGCTGGCTGCCGGTACCCGCCTAATCTGACCTCAAAGGAAATCACCATCATGCAAACGCTTGACCATCAATGGGTGCACGTCAGCTATCTGGAAACGAGCAAGTTCACGGAAACCTATGGCTTTGTGGGCAGCCAGGGCACGGTGAACCTGGAGGGGGTGCTGATCAAGCCAAAGCAGGGCGCTTCGGACACCGTGTTCCTGATGATGCATCCGGCCAGCACGCTGCAATTGCTGCCGCTGCCCAATGCCGTCGCGCAGGCCGGCTATCCGGTATTGTGCATGGGCAGCCGCTACGTCAAGAACGACTCGGCGCTCATCTATGAAAAGGTGGCGCTGGATCTGGGCGCGTGCGTGCGCTATGCCAAAGAACAATTGGGTTACAAGCAGGTCATTTTGCTGGGCTGGTCGGGAGGCGGGTCGCTGGCCTTGTTCTATCAGTCTCAGGCGCAGCAGCCCACCATTACCGAGACGCCCGCCGGCGACCCGGTCGACCTGAAGTCGGCGGGCCTGATCCCTGCCGACGCCGTGGTACTGGAAGCCGCGCACCGCTCGCGCGCCCGCTGCCTGGCCGACTGGATCGATCCTTCCGTGCTGAACGAACTGGATCCCGAACAGCGGGACAGCAGGCTGGACCTGTATTCGCCGGACTTACCCGAACGGCCGCCGTATTCCAGCGATTGGCTGGCGGCCTATCGCGCCGCGCAGCTGGCGCGAGTGCGGCGCATTACCAACCGGGTAGAGGAAACCCTGGACTTTCTGCGCCGGCGCGGCACCGACGAACTCGAGCGTGGTTTCGTCACGCATCGCACCATGGCCGAGCCGCGCTTCCTGGACGGAACCATCCAGCCGAACGACCGGCCCATCGGCAGCTGCTATCTTGGCGTGCCCGAAACCGTCAACACCGGCCCGGTGGGGCTGGCGCGCTTTTCCACCTTGCGTTCTTGGCTGTCGCAATGGTCCATCGATCACTCACGGGCCGACGGCGAAACCTGCGCGGGCCAGATCACCGTTCCCTTGCTGGCCATCGAGCACAGCGCGGACGATGCCGTGCCTCAGCCGGACATCGGGCTGATGTACCAGGCCTGCGCCAGCCAGGACAAGCAAATGCATTGCATCAAGAATGCCAATCATTACTTCAAGGGGCAGCCCGAACAGCTTGCGCAGGCCGTGACGCTAATCACGGACTGGACGCGCGAACGCAATTGGTAGGCGCATGATGGATATTTCCCAGGATCGGCCTCTGAAAGGGGTGCGCGTAATCGAGATGGGCTCCTTGATCGCGGGGCCGTTCGCCGCCAAGACGCTGGGCGACTTCGGTGCGCAGATCATCAAGATAGAACCGCCCGGAACCGGGGATCCCCTGCGGACCTGGCGCAGTCCGGACAACGAAACCTCGGTGTGGTGGCATGTGCAGTCGCGCAACAAGCAGTCTGTCGCCATCGATCTGCGCCAGCCCGAGGGCCAGGATATCGTAAGGCAACTGGCCGCCGAGGCCGACGTGCTCATCGAGAACTTCCGCCCCGGCACCCTGGAGCAATGGGGGCTGGATTACGCCACGCTGTCCAGGCTCAATCCCGGGCTGATCATGCTGCGGATCTCGGGCTACGGCCAGACCGGCCCTTTGCGCGACCTGCCGGGCTTCGGCGTGATCGCCGAGGCCATGGGCGGGCTGCGCTACATTACCGGGGTGCCGGGCCAGCCGCCCGTTCGGCCCGGAATCAGCATCGGCGATTCGTTGTCGGCGCTGCATGGCGTCATCGGCGTGCTGCTGGCGCTGTACCATCGCGCCGCCAACGGCGGTCAAGGGCAGATGATCGACGTCGCGCTTTACGAATCGGTCTTCAACCTGATGGAAGGCGCGCTGCCCGAGTTCGACCGCCATCATGCCATGCGCGAGCCGGCGGGCAGCGCCCTGCAAGGCGTTGCCCCCACCAACGCCTATCCCTGCGCGGATGGGCGCCATATTCTCATCGCCGGCAACGGCGACAGCATTTTCAAGCGCCTGATGCAACTGGTGGGCCGGGACGACCTGGGCAATGACCCCCGCCTGGCCAGCAACCCCGGCCGCGTCAAGGAAATGGCCCTGATCGACGAGGCCATCGCCAGATGGACGAGCGAGCGCGGCCTGGACGAGGCCTTGCGCGAATTGGCGAGCGCTCGCATTCCTGCCGGCAAAGTCTTTACAATCAAGGATATTGCCGAAAACGAGCATTACCAGGCGCGCGGCATGCTGCGCAGCATCCAGTTGAAGGACGGCTCCACGCTGCGCGTGCCGGGCGTGGTGCCCAAGCTGAGCGCCACCCCCGGCGGCTTCGACGCCGGCGGGCCGGAGCTGGGCGAACATACCGCCACGGTTTTGCGCGCAGCGGGCATTCCGGAAACCGTTTTGGCCGAGTTGCGCGCCAAGGGAGTCATAGCATGAGTACCTGGAACCTTCCCCAACGGGGTCAGCGCGTCCACATCCAGGAAGTGGTGATGCGCGACGGGCTGCAGATCGAGCCCATCTTCGTGCCCACCGAAGACAAGGTGGCCCTCATCAACGAACTGAGCCGCACGGGCCTTCCCAAGATCGAGGTTTCTTCGTTCATCTCGGCCAAGGCGGTTCCGGCCCTGCGCGACGCAGAGGCCGTATTCCAGGCCATCGACCGTGTTCCGGGGGTTGCCTATGCGGCGCTGGTGCTGAACATCCGCGGCGCGGAGCGCGCACTGGAGTGCAAGGTGGACGAGATCAACCTGGTGGTCTCGGCCAGCGAAACCCATAACCTGGTCAATACCCGCATGACGCGCCGGCAGTCGCGCCGGGCGTTGCGTGAAATCATCGCCATGGCGCGCGGGCGGATGGCCATCAATGTGTCGGTGTCCACGGCTTTCGGCTGTCCCATGGAAGGCGAGGTCGAGCCCGGCGAGGTGCTCGATATCGCGGACGAATTTGCGGCCCTGCAAGTGGATGGCATTACCTTGTGCGACACGACGGGCATGGCCAATCCGGCCCAGGTGCATGGCCTGTGCGCCGGCCTGGCGCAGCGCTGGCCCAAGACGAGGCTGGCTCTGCATTTTCACAATACCCGGGGCATGGGCCTTGCCAATGTGCTGGCCGGCCTGGCGTCGGGCATCCATCATTTCGATGCTTCTCTGGCCGGCCTGGGCGGCTGCCCGTTCGCGCCCGGCGCAACCGGCAATATATGCACCGAAGACGCGGTGCATATGCTGCAGTCAATGGGCTACGACACCGGAATCGACCTCGACCGCCTGTTGGCTTGCTCGAAGCAGATTCCCGAACTCGTGCATCATGGCGTGCCCGGCCAGGTGGTGCATGCCGGCCCCTGGAATACCCGCCATCGCGTGCCCTCCGACTTCGAGGCCATACGCACGCGGGCCCTTGAACGGGATGCGCAGCAGGCCTGATCTCGCGGGCTTCGCGCGCTGTGCGGGGCGGTAGCGGCTTATCGCCCGGCGGCGCGCGCTTGCTGCAGAGTCCATGGAACCACCTCGGCCGCCAGCCTGTCGGCAGCCGCACCGAAGGCGTCCACGACCTGCGGGACTTCTTTGCCTTGCACGGCTTGCGCCACGGCGAAGCGGCGCGTGGCGATGCTGCGGTTGGTCTTGGACTGCACCAGCGATGCATCGTAGCGAATATGCACGACGGGCGCGCCGTCTTCGTAAACCACCTGAAAAGCCGTCAGATCGCCTATCAGCCTGAAATCGGTATCGAGGCCTCCCGAGCCGCCGAGGCTGATGGCGTTGAACTGCCCGTCGTCGCGGAATGCACCGGCCAGGCGATTGCGCAGCAGGACGGGCGCCGGATCGGTCCAGCGTGCGCCGCTGTATGCGCTGATCCGGCTGCCTTGCGGCACGACCAGTATGCGGGTGCTGTCGGTGACCTGGCTGCTATGAGGTGTTGCGATGCGCAGCGATGCGGACAGCCTGTCTTGTGTGGCGGCTTGCCGGGTCTGCTGCGCGGCGGGGAGCTGGTAAACCGCCAGCGTCTCGGATTTCGGCAGTATCGAGCAGGCCGACACCAGGAGCCCTGCTGTCAGGATGGCCATGCGGCGGATGGTTTTTGTGCGCGGGAGCGAGGCGGTCATGGTTTGAACTCCTGTAGTTTTTCTCCGCCCAGCAGATAGCTGGCCGGGTCGTCGTCCAGGCGGCGGGCTACTTTCTCGAGCGCGGACAATGTGGTGCGAAGCTCTCGCAGGGTGGGCCCGAGTTCGTTCATGCCTTGCATGCTTCCATTGATGGCTCCTGTATTGCGGCTCAGTATTTCGTCGACACTGGCACTGGCTTTTTCCAGCGAGGCCATGGCCCGCTGCGCGCTGTCCAGCGTGCGCGCGCCCTGGTTCCTGACCAGGCCGTCGGTGTTGCGCAGCAGCTCGGTGGCCTGGTCCAGGGCGACGGTGGCCTGCTTGCCGGCCTTGGTCAGCGAGTGCAGGGCGGCCGTCACGTTCTGCTGCTGGCCGCTCATGGAGTTGGCAACGTGCTCGAGCGATTCCAGCATATTGGCCAGGCGCCGCGCGTTGTCCGGAGACAGGATCGCCTTGGCATTCATGACGAGCTCGGTGATGTTGGCCATCAGGTTGTCGCTGTTGGCAAGCAATTGGGTAAGGGAGGAGGGGGTGGCGATGATGACGGGATCCCGGCCGGTCAGGGCGGGGCTGTCCGGCGTGCCGCCGCTGAGCTCGATGACGGAGCTGCCCGTAATGCCGGTCATTGCCAGCTTGGCCTGAGTGTCCTGCTTGATGGGGATGTTGCCCACCACCCGGATATGGGCCCGGACCTTGCGGGGGTCTTGCGGATCGAGCGAAAGATCGGTGATGTCGCCGACCTTGATGCCGCTGTACTGCACGGCGCTGCCGCGCGACAGGCCCCGTACCGCCTCGTTGAAAATGACCGTGTAGTGCCGCAGTTCGACGTCCTGATACGACGACTTGCCCAGCCACAGCGCGAACAGCAGGGCGGCGCATGTGACGATGACGGTGAAAAGACCGATTAACACGTGATGGGCGCGTGGCTCCATTATCTGGACTCCTGGGCCTGTTGGCTGGCAAGGCTGGCCGCGCGTCCGCGCGGCCCATGGAAGTAGTCGTGCACCCAGGCATCGTCTACGGCTTCGACGACCTTGAGCGTGTCGGCCACCAGAACCCGTTTGTTCGAGAGCACGGCCACCCGGTCGCAAATAGTGTAAAGGGTATCGAGATCGTGGGTCACGAGGAAAACCGTCAGTCCCAGGGCATCCCGCAAGGTCAGTATCAGTTGGTCGAACGCGCCCGCGCCGATGGGGTCCAGGCCGGCGGTGGGCTCGTCCAGGAACAGGATTTCGGGGTCCAGGGCCAGTGCGCGGGCCAGGGCCGCGCGCTTGATCATGCCCCCCGACAGCGAAGCCGGGTAAAGCTGGCCGGCTTCCACCCGTAGCCCGGCCATGGCGATTTTTACGCTTGCCAGCCGCTCGGCTTCGGCACGGTCCAGCCCTGTGTGCTCGATGAGCGCCATGGCGATGTTCTCGGCCACCGTCAGCGACGAGAACAGCGCGCCTCTTTGGAACAGCACGCCGCAGCGTCTTTCGATTTCAGAACGCTGCTGCGCCGACTGCGTAAGCGCATCCTGGCCGAAGAGGCGCACCGTGCCCTGGGCCGGCTTTTGCAGCCCGACGATGGAACGCAGCAGCACCGACTTGCCGGTGCCCGAGCCGCCCACCACGCCCAGGATCTCGCCCCGGCGAACGTCCAGATCCAGGTCCTGGTGCACGACATGGCTGCCGAACTGGTTGCGCAGGTTGCGCACTTGGATGATGGCGTCGCCGTCGGACATATGGGGGCTGGCTACCATTTCATCTCCATGAAGAACAGCGCCGCCAGCGCGTCGAGCAGGATGACGAGGAAAATGGACTGCACCACGGCCGACGTCGTGTGCTCTCCGACGGACTGCGCGCTGCCCGAAACCTTGAAGCCTTCCATGCAGCCGATGATGGCGATGACGTAGGCGAAAACCGGGGCTTTTACCATGCCGAGCACGAAGTGCCGCACTTCGATGCCTTCTTTGAATATGGTGAAGAACATGGTGGGCGAGATGCCCAGCGACACGGCGCAGACCAGGGCTCCGCCCAGAATGCCTGCGGCCATGCCGATGAAGGTCAGCAGGGGCATCGAGACCAGCAAGGCCAGAATGCGGGGCAGCACCAGCACGTCGATGGGGCTCAGGCCCAGCATGCGGATGGCGTCGATTTCCTCGTTGGCCTTCATGGACCCCAGTTGCGCGGTGAACGCGCTGGCGGTCCGTCCCGCCATGAGAATGGCCGTGAGCAATACGGCGAACTCGCGCAGAAAGGAAAAGGCGACCAGGTTGACGGTATAGATGGTGGCGCCGAAATCGGCCAGCACGGTTGCCCCCAGGAAGGCGATGACGGCCCCCACCATGAAAGTCAGCAGGGCCACGATGGGAACCGCGTTCAGCCCCGTGTCCTCGATTTGCGCGACTATCGAGGTGACGCGCCAGCGTCCCGGGTGCACAGTGTTGCGGATCAGCGCCTCGAGCGTCAGGCCCATGAATCCGAGCAGGGCCACGGTTTGCCGCCAGATCTGCTCCGTGCTTTGCCCTATGTGGGCCAGCAGGTCGGAGATCATGGAGGTCTTGGCGGGGGGAGGGCTGGCGTCGGCAAGGGCCTTGGCGGCGGCCACTGTTTGCAGCAGGGCGCTGCGCTCGGCGGAAAGCGGCGATTGCGGGCCTGTTATGGTTCCGGCAAGCTCCTGGCCCAGCAGATCCACCAGGCGCGAGGCGCCGGCCGTGTCCAGGGCGGCAAGGGCCGAGCCGTCGATACGGCTGGCCGCCAGCGCGGCATTGCCGTTGTCCTGAGCATGGAAGCGCGCAATTTCGCGCCCGATCGCTACGTAGTTTTTCAGCGTCCAGTCGCCGCGCAGAGCCAGGGTATGCGGCTGGCCGGCGCCATCCCACGAAAAGAAGGTGAAGTCGGCCCGCGTCATGCCGCGCCGTGGCGATAAGCGTGCAAATACATTGTGCCGTGGTGGTCAACTATTTGCGTGTTCATGCAACGTCCTTTTTTGTCGTGGGCAGGCTTTGATGCAGCGATTGGGGTGGTATTGTAGACCAGTGCGCCGCCATTGCGAAGGACAAGAAATATGGATCGTCTCCAGGTCATCGAAACGTTTGTGCGCGTTGCCCAGACGCAGAGTTTCGCGGAAGCCGCCAGGCAGCTCCGGATCGCCCGCTCCGCCGCCACGACCCGCGTCAAGAAACTGGAGGAGTACGTCGGGGCGCCTTTGTTCCATCGGACAACACGAATGGTTCGCCTGACCGAGCTCGGCCAGGCTTATCTGCTCGAGTGCGTGGATCTGATCACGCGGGCGAATGGCGTCGTGGATCATATGCGCGACGCGCAGGGGCAGTTGTCGGGTGCGTTGCATATCCACGCATTGGCCGGCCTGGTGCTGGGGCGCTTTGCCGAGTTCTTGCACGAGTTCAAATCCTGCTACCCGGATATCCGCCTGAACGTTACGGTGAGCGATGACATGGTGGATCCTGTAAAAGCGGGGGTGGATTGCGTTCTGCAGATATTTCCGCCAGCGTCCTCGGAACTGATTTCGCGGCGCCTGTATCTGTTGCGGCGGGTTTTTTGCGCCAGCCCCCGGTACCTCGCGCGGTTCGGCCGGCCCAAGGAGCCTCGCGACCTTCACAAGCATTCCGTGGGGGTGTACTCGGGCTATCCCAGCCGGGATCGCTGGACTTTCTATCGGCGCGGAGAGCAAACCACGCTCTATCTAACCCCTTCGATGCTGACCAATAGCGTCCATCTTTTGAGGGAGCTCGCGCTCGAGGACGACGTGATAGTCTGCTTACCCACGCTGGCGGCGTCGAACGAGCTGTTGCGGGGCGACCTGGAGGTTGTGATGCCGGATTACGACCTGTCTTCATTGTGGCTGCGCGCCGTCTACGCAAGCACGTCCCGCAATGCGTTCAAGCTGCGCCTGTTCGTGGAAATGCTTATTTCGACGTTCAACGACGTGCCTTCCTGGGATGCCGATCTCATTGCCAAGGGGCTGTTGAACAAGCGCTTTGTGGAGCCCCAGGAATAGGGGGTGGCCACGCCCTCAATCAGGTATTTCCCTGAATATTGTTCATTAACCAAGAATAATGTGATCCGGGATCGACGGCTACCGCTTTCGTCCTTCCGGTCCTAAAGTCAAGGTTTTGCCAACGGATGCCTTGATTCGGCCCGGGGCGTCAACTCCACCAAGGCGTTTGTGCAAGGGCCGGCCTGCGGTGCATCGCGCATGTCCACCGATACCGGGCGCTATGCAAGCAGCCATGGCTCCTTCTGGAATTTCGTGCCGCTGTCGATAGGCGTGAAGACGCTGGGTGATCATGTGCGTCCGCATGGCGTGCGTTGCGCCGTTGCGGGCAGGAAGCCGTTATCGAATCAAAATCCAGGATGGTTCATCTGGTGAAATTCCTTCAAGTATCGGTTGAGATGATGAGGTCAACTCCGTAATCTAAACATCAGGATCAGCTCTTTTCGAGCGGGTAAAAACCCCAGACCGGATCGACCCGGCGGAAAAATCAGGAGACAAAATGGATGCCGAAACTTCCAGCACCGTGCGCAATGTATTGTTCATCATGGCCGACCAACTGCGTTGGGACTATCTTTCGTGCAATGGACATCCGCATCTGGAAACCCCCAATATCGACGCCCTGGCGGCCAGGGGCGTCAACTTCAGCAAGGCGTTCGTGCAGGGGCCGGTCTGCGGCGCATCGCGCATGTCCACCTATACCGGCCGGTATGTAAGCAGCCACGGCTCCTTCTGGAATTTCGTGCCGCTGTCGATAGGCGTGAAGACGCTGGGCGATCACGTGCGCCCGCATGGCGTGCGTTGCGCCGTCGTGGGCAAGACCCATGTCGAGGCCGATGTCGAGGGGGCCGCGAGGGTGGGCCTCGATATTTCCGAGGGCCCTGGCCTGCTGGCGATGGAAGGCGGATTCGAGCCCTTTGCCCGCGACGACGGCACCTGGCCGCCTGGCTTCAAGGTGCAGGGCAATCAATATTGCGATTGGCTGCGCAGCCTGGGCTACGAGAGCGACAACCCATGGCACGACTATGCCAATTCGGCTCGCGGCGCCAACGGCGAGATACTCAGCGGCTGGCACCTGCGCTGGGCCGAGCATCCGGCCGCCATCCGCGAAGAGCACAGCGAGACACCCTATACGACCGACCGCGCCATCGACTTCATGCGCGAGGCCGGCGACCAGCCGTGGGTGCTGCATCTTTCCTACATAAAACCGCATTGGCCCTACGTGGCGCCGGCCCCCTACAACGATATGTACAACAAGGAGCAGATCGTTCCGCCCGTGCGTTCGGCGGCCGAGCTCCAGGACCAGCATCCGGTTTTGCGGGGGTTCCGCAGCTACCTGCCAAGCCAGAGCTTCTCGCGCGACGAGGTGCGCGAGAAAGTGGTGCCCGTCTACATGGGCCTGATCAAGCAGCTGGACGACCAGTTGGGCAAGCTGTTTGCCTATTTGCGCGAAAGCGGGCGAGATCAGGACACGCTCATCGTTTTCACCAGCGACCACGGCGATTATCTGGGCGACCACTGGCTGGGCGAAAAAGAGCTGTTCCACGATACGGCCGTGCACGTGCCGATGCTGGTGGTCGACCCGCGCGAACAGGCCGACGCCACGCGCGGCACGGTCGTGGACGCCCTGGTGGAGGCAATCGACCTTGCGCCGACTTTTCTGGACGCCCTGGGCCTGCCCGCGGCGCCGCAATGGCTGGAAGGCAGGTCGCTGATGCCTTGGCTGCACGGCAAGCCGCCCGGGCAATGGCGGCAATATGTCGTGTCGGAGAACAGCTATGCCTTTCGCGACGATGTGCGCCTGCCCCTGAACAGGCCCGTCGATGGTTGCCAGATGACGATGCTGCGCACCGAAGACTGGAAGTACGTTCATTACGAAGGACTCCCCCCGCAACTGTTCGATTTGCGGCAGGATCCGCAGGAGCTCGAAGACCTGGGAAGGTCGGACGGCCATGCGGCGGTGAGGGAGCAACTGCAGGGCCTGCTTTTCGACTGGTTTCGAAATCGCAAGCGCCTGACCACCATGGCCCCGCAGGACATCGAGGCCTGGAACGCCCGCGAGCTGGAGGTGGGCATCAATATCGGCCTCTGGTGAACCGGCGGCGTTCCGATATTTCTACTATATAAATCAGGAGACAACCATGATTCGCACCCTCAAGATATCGCTGGGCATGCTCGGCTTTTCCATTGCCGCGCTTCTGGGCACGGCGCCCGCCCAGGCCACCACCACGCTGCTCATCAACACTTTCCTGCCGGCCCCCCACATCATGAACGCCAAAGTCCTTGTGCCCTGGGCCAAGGCCGTGAACGAGGCGACGGAAGGGCGCGTCAAGATACAGATTCCGCCGGCAAGCGTGGCGGCGCCCGACCAGCTTTGGAACGCCGTGCGCAACGATGTCGTGGATGGCGCGTATTTGTTCAACGGCATCGTCTCCAGCCAGCTGAAGCTGATGCAGATGCCGCAGCTGCCGTTTCTCGGGACCTCGGCGCAGGCCAATTCGGTGGCCTTATGGCGCACCTACAACAAGTATTTCAAGGCGGCCGGCGAATACCGGAAAGTGCATCTGCTGGCGCTGGTCGTCTTCCCCACGGGGATCATGTACGGCATGGCGGATCCTATCAATTCCGAGCAGGATCTCCAGGGCAAGAAGGTCTGGGCGACGCCGGGGGTGCCGGCCAGAATGATGTCCATGGCGAATGCCGGCGTCATCTCGACGCCGGCGGCCAAGATGAGCGAAGTCGTGGCCGGGGGCTTGGTCAGCGCCTTCGTGGGGATCCCCGACATGGATGCGCAAGGCTTCAAGGTCATGCGCTATGCCAAGTACGCGACCACCGTGCCCGGCGGGCTTTCCGCACCTTCTTTTTCGCTGATCGTGAATCGCAAGAAATGGGAGTCTCTTTCGCAGCAGGATCGCGACATCATCACCAAACTGTCTGGCGAGTCGTTTGCCAGGCGGATGTCGGCGTTTGACGATGCCGAGAAGGCGGCCCATGCCGAAGCCGTCAAGAGCGGCGTCGTCTACCATGCCGCCTCGCCCCAGTTCGTCGCCGAGCTGCGCAAAAGCGCCGACGTGCTCACGAAAGAATGGCTGGCCACCGCGAAGCGCATGAATGTGAACGGCGAAGACGCGCTGGCCTACTACAGCAGCCAGTCCGCCGCGGACGGCAAGCCCGCCGGAGACGCTCAATGAGCGGCGGCGCCCAGCTTCAGCCCCCGACGGGAACGGCCTTTGTCGAGACGGGCCCGCTTGGAGCCTGTGTGGCCGTGCTGCGGGCCATGTGCGCAATCGCCTTGATATTCATCATGGGAGTGACCGTCGTCGATGTGTTCATGAGCCATTTCTTCGCTTCGCCGATTACCGGCAGCGCCGAAATGGTCATGTTCGCGATGGCGATTCTCATTTTCTCGGCGTTTCCGCTGGTGACCCTGCGCGAGCAGCATATTTCGGTCGGCATCCTGCATGGCCGCCTGCATGGCTTCTGGCTGTGGCTGCAGCGCCTGGTCATCCTGGGCGTCAGCCTGCTGGCGTGTTCCGCCATGGCCTGGCAGTTGCTGAACGATGGATACCAGCTTAGCGACGAGCAGCAGACGACCATGGTGCTGCAGCTTCCCCTGGGCCCCCTGGATTATTTCATGGGCGTGCTCAGCGGCGTCAGCGCCCTGGCCCTGGTGCTGCTGCTATTGCGCCATTTCTCCTCCGCGGCCGCGAGGACGACATCATGAGCATGGCACTGATAGGTTTTGCGCTCGTACTGCTGCTGGCGTTCTACGGCGTGCCGCTGGGGTTTTCCATGCTTACCCTGGGGGTCGCTTTGTTCGGCCTGATGCGGGGCTGGGATCCGGCCTTGTCGATGATGGGCCAGACCATTGCCGATCTTGCCGCCAATGACGGTTTGTCGGTGCTGCCGATGTTCATCCTGATGGGCACTTTCATCTACAGGGCCGATATGGCCGAAGAGCTGTACGAGGCGGCCAACTCGCTGCTCGGCCATTTCAAGGGCGGGCTGGCCTATGCCACGGTTCTGGCCAGCGCGGGCTTCGCGGCGATTTCGGGCAGTTCCATCGCCACGGCGGCCACCATGACCAGGGTCGCCATGCCGCCGATGCGCGCCCGAGGCTATTCGGACAACATGGCCAGCGGCTGCGTCAGCTCGGCCGGCACGCTTGGGGCGCTGCTGCCTCCCAGCGTGCCGCTGCTGGTCTACGGCATCATCACGCAGCAGGACATCGGCCGGCTGTTCATCGCGGGCATCATCCCCGGGGCCTTGCTGGGCCTGATGTTCATGAGCGCGATCTGGTGGACGGTGCACCGCCATCCCGAGCGCGGTCCGGCCGGCGAACGCGCGAGCTGGGCTCAGCGGCTGCGCGCGCTTTCCAAGGTGTGGGGCGTTCTGGTCTTGTTCCTGCTGGTCGTGGGAGGGCTGTACGGCGGCTTGTTCACCGCCACCCAGGCGGGCAGCATCGGCGCATTCGGTTCGCTGCTGTTCGCGCTGGCGCGGCGCAAGCTGACGCTGCGGATTGCGTTCGATGCCTTGTGCGAAGCCGCCAAGACCACCGGCATGATCTTCACCATCATTTTCGGCGGCAAGGTATTCGCCAACATGGTGTCGGTCTCGGGGCTCACGGGTCAGTTGGTCGAGAGCATCCAGGCCATGCACCTGCCCGCGGTCGGGGTGGTCCTGGTCATCGTCCTCATCTACATCGTGCTGGGCTCGCTGATGGAGGGGCTGTCGATGATGCTGTTGACGGTTCCCGTGTTCATGGTGGTCGTGCAGCCTTTGGGCATCAACATGATCTGGTTCGGCGTGTTCGTGGTCATGATGATGGAGATCGGGCTGATCCACCCGCCCGTGGGCATGAATATGTTCATGGTCAAGACCGTCATGCCCGACTTGTCGCTTCGGACCATCTTCATCGGGACGCTGCCGTTCCTGATTGCCAATATCATCACGCTTGCCCTGCTGATCGCGGTTCCCTCGTCCACCATGTGGCTGGAGCGACTGCTCCAGTAATCCGGCAAGGCTGTTTTCGCCGTCTTCCCTTTCCCGGGAAGGCGGCGGATTGGCGCTTTCTTCCTGTTTTGAAAGAAAATGTATAGTTTCTCAAAAAATACATTCTGTACTAGAATTGCAGGGTCTAAAGAGCCTATCAACGTCAAAAATGAACAAGCAAGGCAGTTTGACCCAATTGGCGTACGAGCGATTGCGGGCCGATGTGCTGTCCTGCAGGTTCAAGCCGGGCGAGCAGCTTAAAACCAAGGATTTGTGCGAAGACCTGGGCGTCAGCCTGGGCGCTGTGCGCGAGGCCTTGTCGCGCCTTACCGCCGAGGGCCTGGCAGTGGCCGAGCCCCAGCGCGGCTTTCGCGTGGCGCCGGTGTCGGTCGACGAGCTTCGCGACCTGACTTCCACCAGAATCCACATCGAAAGCATCTGCCTCGAACGCGCCATAAAGCGCGGCGATCTTGGCTGGGAGGCCGACCTGCTGGCGGCCTATCATACGCTTTCCCGCACCCCGGAGCGCATTCACACAGAGGGCGCCGTGCGCCTGAACGATGGCTGGGCCAGTGTGCACACCCAGTTCCACCAGAAGCTCATTGCGGCCTGCGATAGTCCCTGGCTGCTGCGCATCCGCCTGCAGCTTTTCCAGCAGACCGAGCGCTACCGGCAGCTTTCCGTGCCGTTCCAGACGGTCGACCGCGACACCAACCAGGAACATTGCGATCTGATGAATGCGGCGGTGGCGCGCAACGTTCCGCTTGCCACGCAGTTGCTGGCCCGGCACATGGAAATCACCATGAACATCGTCATCGCCGGCCTCGCGGCGATCAGCGCGGGGGCCAGCCCCGGCGGCCAGGATCCCAAGCGGGGTTCCACAGTAGCCGCGTGATTTAAAAATGGCCCCCACACTGCGCCGCTAGCGCGGCTTGCTGCCCCCCAAGGGGGCGTTTTTGCCTTGGGTCAGCCCTGCGTCTCGACCTCGGTATTGAAGATGAAGTCGGAAGGAACATCGGGGCCCCACAGGTAGAGCGAGTCTTCGGGGGGGAAGTCGCCCGAGGGCCAGGGCTTGCTTTCGGAGATGTAGTCGATGTCGGCCGAGTACTCGGAGAACGAACCCCAGGGATCCTGCACGTAGTGGAAATAGTTGGAGCCCAGCACATGGCGCCCGGTTCCCCAGCCGTGCTTGTAGCCCGCCGCGTTCATTTGCGACGCGCCTTCGCCGACGTCGTTCAGGGTGGCGACGTCCCACGAGCAATGGTGCCAGCCTTTGCCCGAGCTCTTGGCGAAGGCCACCAGGTGGTGGTCGCAGCCGTGCGGTGCGTGGGTGAAGGCAATGATGTCCAGTGACTTGTCCGACAACTGCAGGCCGATGGAGCGATTGTAGAAGTCCATGGCGCCAAGCACGTCGGGCGTGAACAGCAGGACGTGGGACAGCCGCCGCGGGCGCACCTGCTTGCTTTCCGAGCGGGGGTGCGAGCCGCGCGCGTCGGCGCCCGCGACGGGCACGCTGAAAGGCGCTTTGGACGTCGGCATGGTGCGCTGGCCCTCTTTGACCTGGATGAGGTTGCCGTCCGGGTCGTGAAACCAGAAGCCTTCGGCGGTTTTCAAGGGGGAGGGCAGGTCGAAGCGCCCGCCCGCCTGGCGCGTCTGGCTTTCAATGGTTGCCAGTTCGCCCGCGGCGCAATTGAAGCTCAGGTAGGCCAGCGATTTGTGATCGGACTTGATCAAGCGTCCCCAGCGATGGTTGTCGCCGGCGCGCAGCTGGATCTCGTTGCCGCCGCGCTCGACTTGCAGGCCGAAGTGGGTAAAGAAGTGCTCGGCCTGGTCCAGCGATGGCACATTCAGGGCGAAGTGATCGATGGAATGGATCGCTGCGCCGGCATAGTGTTTGTCTGACATGTCTCATCTCTCCTTTGCGGCGGTGCGCCGGCTCAGCGGCGCCCGCCTTGGTTCCCGGTGTGCGGCTCAGGTTTCGTCGACGATGGGGTTGCGCAAGGTGCCGAGTTTTTCAACGCTGACCTCGCAGATGTCGCCGTGCTTCATGAGCAGCTTCGGGTTGCGCGCCCAGCCGATTCCGGCGGGCGTGCCCGAAACAATGACGTCGCCCGCTTCGAGCGTGATGGCTTCGCTGGTAATCGAAATAAGGCTGGCGACATCGAAGATCATATCGCTGGTGTCGGCCGATTGCACGACTTTGCCGTTGAGGCGGGTTTCCAGCTTCAGGCCTTTGGCGCCGGCGGGAAGCTCGTCGGCGGTAACCATGTCGGGGCCGAAGCCGCCCGTGCCATCGAAGTTCTTGCCCACGGTCCATTGCGGGGACTTGAACTGGTACTCGCGCACCGAGCCGTCGTTGAAGACGGCATAGCCGGCCACACAGTCCAGCGCGTCTTCGGGCTTGATGTAGCGCCCGCCCTTGCCAAGAATGACGGCGACCTCGCCTTCGAAGTCCAGCGAGTCGGACAGCTTGGGCCGCACGATGGGGGCGTTGTGGCCGACCAGGCTGGTGTGCACGCGGAAGAACAGCGTGGGGTAGTCGGGCTGTTCGTATTTGCTTTCCTTCGTGTGGTCGGCGTAGTTCAGGCCCGCGCAGATGATCTTGGTGGGCCGGGCCAGCGGCGGCAGGAACTTCGCGTCGGCGGCCTTGACGGTTTGCAGGACGGGGCGTCCTTTTGCATAGCTTGCCAGGTCCACGCCCCGGGCGAGCAGGGATTCCAGGCTTTCGTCGCCGATGATGGAAATGTTGTCTTGAGCATCGCGAACGCCCAGTTTGGGCTGGCCGTCGATTTCGATTGATACGTAGCGCATGGCTTGTCGTCCTGATGGTGAGTGTAGGGATGCGGCGTTTATATTAGGCAAAAATATATATTAAATCAAACTATATAGATTTAAATTTGTAATCGACGCATGAAATCCCGCGCGCCCGGCATTCATGCCATGACAGCCCTTTCTTGTTATGCAAAAATTTTTTGTTATGTTATAACATAACGATTTTTGCTTCCGGACTCTCTTTATGGCGTTTCGACCGGGCCGCTGCGCCGGCTCCCGCCGCTATGGGCGTTTTCATGCATGGCTGCTGTGGCTCGCGATAGCCGCCGTGCTGAGTTCGCCCATCGGCGCGACCCTGCATGCCATGACGCACGTCGAGGCGGCGCTGTCCGCCCACGATGCGGCACAGCCCGCTTCCGGAGGCATGGACGGGCGCCTGGACCATTGCCATGACTGCAGTGTCTGGCATGCGCTGGGCTGCCTGCTGTCCGCGCACCTGCCGGAACTTCCCGTCGTCCGCGCGGCTTCCTGCTATTTCGCTTCCGCCGAATACCTCATCGATATTGCGCGCTGCCGCTGGTTCTTGCAGCGCGCGCCGCCCTTGTAGCCTGACGTTCCGCTTTATCCCCCTCGACTTTCTCCTTTCGCCGCGCCGTTCCGTGCGCCATGGCGAAGGCAATCTTTTGTTCATTGGATAAACAGGCACATGGCTTATTCCTGCACTACCTTATTTCCGACGCTGCCGGCCCGGCGCGCCGCAAACGCGCGTTTCGTTCTTACCCCGCTGGCAATGCTGCTGGCGCTGGCGCAGCCCGCGTGGTCCCAAACCACGGCCGGCGATCAGGCGGTTACGCTGTCGACCGTCGTCGTCACCGGCAACCCCCTGGGCAGCGATGCCCTGGCTTCGCCCTCGACCGTCATCGAGGGCAAGGACCTGGACCTGCGGCGGGCGGCCACGTTGGGCGAAACGCTCAACGGCCTGCCCGGCGTGTCGACCACGACATACGGCCCGATGGTCGGGCGTCCCATCATTCGCGGCATGGACGGCGACCGCATACGGTTGCTGCAAAACGGCGTGGGCACGCTGGACGCGTCGGCGCTGTCTTATGACCACGCCGTGCCGCAAGATCCCTTGTCCACCGAACGCATCGAGATCCTGCGCGGCCCGGCGGCGCTTTTGTACGGCGGCAATGCCATCGGCGGCGTCGTCAACACCATCGACAACCGCATTCCCATGGATCCCATCGAGGGCGTGCACGGCGGCTTGCAAGGCAGCTACGGCGGCGCGAACGACGACAGGAGCGGCGCGGTGCAACTGGAGGCCGGCAACGGCAAGTTCGCCCTGCACGCCGATGCCTTCGGGCGCAAGACCGGCGAGCTGCGCATTCCGGGCTATGCCCGTTCCGACCGGCAGCGGGCCATCGACGGGCCGGATGTGGAACAGCCGCGCGATCGCCTGCCCAACAGCGACGGCAGCGCCAGCGGCGGGGCGCTGGGCATGTCCTGGACCGGCGACAGCGGCTACGCGGGCTTGTCCTACAGCGGCTACGATTCCGACTATGGCTCCGTCGCTGAAGACAGCGTGCGTATCCGCATGCACCAGGAACGCCTGGGCCTGGCGGGCGAGATCCGCGACCTGAAAGGCCCTTTCAAAAGCGTCAAGGCCAGTTTCGCCTACACCGATTACCAGCATAAGGAGGTCGACGATGGCGAGACGGGAACCGTGTTCAAGAACCGCGGATACGAAGCCAGGGTAGAGGCGCGGCACGCCGACCTGGGCCCGGTGCAGGGGGTGCTGGGCCTGCAGCTTGGCAATACCCGGTTCTCGGCCCTGGGGTCCGAGGCGCTGGTGCCGACCACCAGGACGCAGTCGGCCGCGCTGTTCATGCTGGAAGAATGGACGGTCGATGAGCGCTTCAAGCTGAGTGCCGGCGGCCGCCTGGAGCGCACCACGCTTTCGCCCTCCGCCGGTGGCAACGAGCGCTTCACCGATGTGGGCAAGCGCGACTTCACCGCAAAAAGCTTTTCTTTGGGCGGCGTCTACAAGCTGACCGGTGTCTGGTCTTTGGCGGCCAACGTCGCCTACACCGAACGGGCACCGACGTTCTACGAGCTGTATGCCAACGGGCCGCACGAAGCGACCGGCCAGTACCTGGTGGGCGATGCGGGGTTGAACAAGGAGCGCGCCTATTCCAGCGACCTGGCCCTGAGGTTCAAGGAGGGGCCGCATCACGGCAGCGTGGGTGTTTTCTACAGCCGCTTCGCCAACTACCTGGCCGAAACCGGCACGGGCCGCTTTCGCAACGACGACGGCGACGTGGTGGCGCAGGGCGACGATGACGCATTGCCCGAAGCGGTCTACCAAGGCGTGCCGGCCGAGTTCTTCGGCTTCGAAGCCGACGGCACGTTCCGGGTGTTCGAGCGCGGCGGGCACGCGCTCGACCTGAAGCTTTGGGGCGACTACACCAATGCGCGCAACCGCGACACCGGCGAGCCGTTGCCGCGCATTCCGCCGTTGCGGCTGGGTATCGGGCTGGACTACAGTCATGGCCCATGGAGCGCGGGCGCCAGCGTGGAGCGCGCATTCGCCCAGCATCGCGCGCCGGACAACGAATTGCCGACCGACGCCTACTACAGGCTGGACGCCAGCGCCGCCTATCGCTTCAAGATGCGCGGCATGCAGTGGCAGGCCTACTTGCGCGGCATCAACCTGACCAACCAGACCATACGCTATGCAACCTCGGTGCTGCGCGACGTGGCGCCGGAAGGCGGGCGGGCCGTGATGGTGGGAATACGGGGAAGCTTCTAGGCTCCGCGCCGGGCAACGAGCGGTAAAATCGTTGCCACGGCGGATGCCTACTGGAGAAGAAAATGAATGAACAGCGTGTGTTGATCACAGCCGGTGCGGGCGGGATAGGCCGGGCCATTGCCCAGGCCTTTGCCGACAAGGGCGCCAAGGTGTTCGTATGCGATATCGACGTTCAGGGGCTGGAGGCCCTGAAACGGGAAGTGCGCGGGGTGCAGGCCACCCTGTGCAATATCGCCATCCGCTCCGATATCGAGAAAATGGTCGGGCAGGCCGTGAAAGCGCTGGGCGGCCTGGACGTCCTGGTCAATAACGCAGGCATTGCCGGGCCCACCGCCCCGGTCGAGCAATTCAATCCTGACGACTGGGAAAAAGTCGTGCAGGTCAATTTGAACGGCACGTTCAACGTCACGCGCCTGGCCATTCCCCATCTCAAGAAGTCGCCGGCCGGGGTCATCATAAACATGTCCTCGGTGGCGGGGCGTTTCGGCTATCCCAATCGCAGCGTCTATTCCACCACCAAATGGGGGCTCATAGGGTTTACCAAGACCCTGGCCATGGAACTCGGCGGCGACGGCATTCGTGTCAATGCCATATTGCCGGGCGCGGTGGACGGCCCGCGTTTCCAGCAGGTGCTCGAAGGGCGTGCCAAGGTCAGCGGCAGGACGCTCGAAGAAGAAGCCCAGGCAGCCATGGCCACCCAGTCCATCAAGCATCTGGTCGATCCCCGGCACATCGCGGACCTTGCCGTGTTCCTGGCGTCGGAAAGCGGGAGCTCGATTTCGGGCCAGATGCTGCCCATCGACTGCGATATGCAGCACACCTAGGGGCGATGCGATCGGCAGGCAGCCCGTCATGTGGCGGGCGCGGGAATTCTGTCGGAATTGTCATATTCGCGACAGCGTGAGGTAGGCCGCCCGGGGCTAGAGTAGGCATGATTCCGCCTCCAGGCGCGCAAGGCGCGGCCTGGAGCCAAGCCCTGTCCGGATATCCTCGCCGCCATGCCTGTCGCCCTGCCTTTGTCAATTCTGCCGCTGCGTTGCGCCGCGGGTCTCGCGTGCGCGGCGCTGGCGGCGTCTCTGGCCGGCTGCGCGGCCGGGCCCGACTACGTGCGGCCCACGATGGCCGTCCCCGCCTCGTACAAAGAGGCGGGGCCCTGGAAGCCGGCGCAGCCCAAAGCCGTTGCCGGCAACCTGGAGTGGTGGCGGGCCTATGGCGATGCAACACTCGATGACCTGGCTGCACAGGCGGTGGCTGCCAATCAATCCATCCGCCAGGCCGAGGCGCAGTATCGCCAGGCTCAGGCCGTGGCCGCGGCGGCGCGCGCCAGCTTGTGGCCGTCGCTGGGCGCGAATGCCGGCGTCGATCGCGCCTTGACCAACAGCGGCCGCACTGGGCCTTCCCTGGACACCACGTATTCCGTGGGTCTTGCCGCCGCCTGGGAACCCGACCTGTGGGGCAGGCTGCGGCGCAGCGTGGAGGCCGGCGCCGCGGCCAGCCAGGCCAGCCAGGCGGACCTGGCCGCGGCTCGCCTGAGCATCGTGGCCACGCTGGCGCAGGATTACATGCAGCTGCGCGTGACGGACATGCAGTCCGCTCTGTACACGCAAACGCTGCACGACTACGAACGGGCGCTGGCCCTGGCCAAGAGCCAGTATACGGCGGGCGTGGCGCTGCGCTCGGACGTGGCGCTGGCCCAGAATCAATTGAGCGCGACGCGGGCTCAGGCGCTGGATCTGTGGTGGCAGCGGATGCAGCTGGAGCATGCCATTGCCGTGCTGGTCGGCAAGGCGCCGGCCGATTTTGCGATTCTTGCGCAGCCGCTCAGCCGGAATCCATCCTTGGCCTTGCCGATGAGGTTGCCCGAGATTCCCGTCGGCGTGCCCAGCGAGCTTCTTGAGCACCGCCCCGACATCGCGGCGGCCGAGCGCCGGGTGGCGGCCGCCAATGCCGATATAGGCGTGGCCGAGGCGGCGTATTTCCCCGACCTGGTGCTCAGCGCTTCGGGCGGCTACAGCTCCACCAGCCTGGCGCACTGGTTCAGTGTTCCGGGGCAGGTCTGGGGCCTGGGCGCAAGCCTGGCGCAGGCGCTGTTCGACGGTGGCCTGCGCAAGGCGAACGACGAGCAGGCCATCGCCAGCTACGACGCCGCCGTGGCGCAATACAAGCAGACGGTGCTGGGTGGTTTCCAGGAGGTCGAAGACAACCTGGCGGCGTTGCGCATCCTGGCGCGGGAAATCGCCGAGCAGAAACAGGCCGTGGAGTCGGCGCGGCTTGCGGACAGCCTGGCCATGGCCCAGTACCGCGCTGGTACCAGCACCTATCTGGGCGTCATTACGGCGCAAACCCTTACGCTGAGCGCCGAGCGCAGCCTGCTGCAATTGCGCGGCCGCCAACTGGTGGCCAGCGTGGCCCTGATCAAGGCCACGGGCGGTGGCTGGAGCGCGGGGCGGCTGATGGGCGGCGATTCATCGGCTGCTGGTGGCAACGCCATGACTCCAGCGGATGAAGCCAAGACAGGCGGATAAAACCCAATAAGACGACGAACGCATACATATTATGAAATCTTCCACTTTCAAACGGCGCCCGGTGCTGCTGATAGGCGTGGCCGCATTGATTGCGCTGGCCATCATCGTCTGGGCGGCCAGCGGCAAGAAGCCGGTGCGCGCGGCTCCGCAGGCGCCGATCGTCGTAACCACCACCCTGGTGAAGCAGCAGGACGTTCCCGTCTACCTTGCCGGTGTGGGCACCGTCGTGGCCACGCAAAGCGTCACGGTCAAGCCTCGCATCGACGGGCAGCTGGACAAGGTGGGATTCATCGAGGGGCAGGACGTCAAGGCCGGCCAGATGATCGCCACGCTGGATTCGCGCGTGCAGCAGGCCCAGCTCGAGCAGGCCATTGCGCAAAAGGCGAAGGACGCGGCGCAACTGGCCAATGCCAGGCTCGACCTGCGCCGTTATGCCGAATTGATCAAGCAAGACGCCGCCACGCGGCAGACGCTGGATGCGCAGCGGGCCATGGTGGCGCAACTGGAGGCGGCGCTGCAACTGGACGAGGCGCAGATCAGCGAGGCCAGGACCCAGTTGAGCTTTACCCGGATCACGGCGCCGATCAGCGGGCGCGTGGGCGCGCGGCTGGTGGACCCCGGCAACATCGTGCACGCGGCGGATGCGAACGGATTGGTGGTCATCAACCAGATCGACCCGATTTCGCTGCAGTTCACTCTGCCTGAGGATGCGTTCCAGCAGATCAACCAGGCCCTGCACGCCAGCGCCGATCCGCTTGCCGTCATGGCCTATCCGCGCAATAGCTTGCAGCCCCTGGGGCAAGGGCGCCTCGTCTTGCTGAACAACCAGATCGACACGACGTCGGGCACCATCGAGCTCAAGGCCAGTTTCGGGAACGCGAGGCATAAATTGTGGCCCGGCCAGTACGTGAACGCGCGCCTGATCCTGGGCGAACGCAAGCAGGCCCTGACCATGCCGGCGGCGGTCGTGCAGCGCGGGCCGGAAGGCGTCTATGCCTATGTCGTGGATGCCGACAATCGCGTGCGCATTCAGCCCATACAGCTCGTCGATATCCAGGACGGCACGGCCGTGGTGGAAAAGGGCTTGAGCGTCGGCGAGCGGGTAGTGCTCGACGGGCAGTACAAATTGAAGCCGGGCCTGCGGGTCGCGGAGTCCACGCCGCCCGAGGCCGCGGCCGCCGCCACCTTGGCCAGCCTTCAGAAAGGTGACGCCAAGTGAGCGTGTCCGCGGTTTTCATCAAGCGCCCCATCGGCACGTCGCTGCTGGCGCTGGCCTTGTTCCTGGTGGGGGCCGCCGTATGGCCGCTGCTGCCGGTGGCGCCGCTGCCTCAGGTGGATTTCCCGACCATACAGGTCACGGCCAAACTGCCGGGGGCGAATCCGGAAATCATGGCCTCCAGCGTGGCCCAGCCCCTGGAGCGCCAGTTCCAGCTGATCTCCGGCATGACGCAGATGACCTCGGTCAGCGCGCTGGGAAATACCCAGATCACGCTGCAGTTCGACCTGAGCCGCAACATCGACGCCGCGGCGCTGGACGTGCAGGCGGCCATCAATGCCGCAACCGGGCAATTGCCGTCCAATCTGCCCAGCCCTCCGACCTTCCGGAAAATCAATCCGGCGGACTCCTCCATCCTCATCCTTTCGGTGCAGTCCGATGCGCTGCCGCTGATCGAGGTCAACGACTACACCGACAACTTCCTGGCCCAGCAGATATCGCAGATCGAAGGAGTTGGCCTGGTAAAGATATTCGGCCAGCAAAAGCCGGCGATCCGGATTCAGGTCGACCCCGACAAGCTGGCGGCGCTCGGCCTCAGCCTGGAGGATATCCGGGGCGTCATCGCCAACGCCACCGTAAACCAGCCCAAGGGCACCATAGACGGCGACAGGCAAAGCTTTGCCGTTTACACCAACGACCAGTTGCTGAAGGCTGGGCCTTGGAACGACGTCGTCCTGGCTTATCGAAACGGGGCGCCCATACGGGTTCGCGATGTCGGTATCGCGGTGCCCGGCCCCGAAGATCTGAAACAGGCCGCCTGGGCGTTTGCCGGCAAGGGCGCCAACCCGGGCGACGCCGCCATCGACGGCCGTTCGCTTATCGTCGGCATCACCAAGCAGCCGGGCGCCAACGTCATCGATACCGTGCATCGCATCCAGGCGCAACTGCCGCATTTGCTGGCGTCGATTCCCCCCACCGTGCATGTGAGCACCCTGATAGACCGGACCCAGAACATCCGCGCATCGGTGGAAGAGGTTGAGATGACGCTGATTCTTTCGATTCTGCTGGTGGTGGGAATGATCTTCGTGTTCCTGCGCAGCGTGCCCGCCACCCTGATTCCCAGCGCGACGATTCCGCTTTCCCTGCTCGGCACGGCCGCGGTGATGTATCTGCTGGACTTCAGCCTGGACAACTTGTCGCTGATGGCCCTGACCATCGCCGTGGGCTTTGTGGTGGACGATGCCATCGTCATGCTCGAGAACATCTACCGCCACGTCGAGGACGGGATGAGGCCGATGGAGGCGGCGCTGGTGGGTGCGCGGGAAATCGGCCCCACCATCGTCTCGATCTCGATCTCGTTGGTCGCGGTGTTCATCCCATTGCTGCTCATGGGGGGAATCGTAGGCCGGCTGTTCCGCGAGTTCGCCATTACCGTCACGCTGACGATTGTCGTGTCGGTGCTGGTCTCGCTGACCCTGACTCCCATGCTTTGCTCGCGCTTTCTCAAGGAATACCAGGGCCAGCACCATGGGCGCGTTTACCGGTTCTTCGAGCGGGGATTCGATGCCTTGCTCGATGGCTACCGGCGCGGCCTGAACCTGGTTCTGCGCCACCAGTTCGCGACCTTGTGCAGCTTCCTGCTTACCTTGCTCGCCACGGTGCTCTTGTTCATCTATATTCCCAAGGGGTTTTTCCCGCAGCAGGATACGGGCTTTATCTTCGGATTCGCCGAGACGGCCCAGGACTCGTCGTTTTCGGCCATGAACCGGCGCATGATGGCGCTGGCGGACGTCGTGCGCAAGGATCCCGACGTGATCCAGTTCGGCATGAACAGCGGCGACACCACGTTCAACACAGGCAGGTTTTTCATCAGCCTGAAGCCCAAGTCGGAAGGGCGCACGGCCAGCGCCGACGAGATCATCACGCGCCTGCGGCCCAAGCTGGCCAAGGTCGAAGGCATCAAGCTTTTCCTGCAGGCTGGGCAGGACATCAACGTGGGCGGCAGGCTGGCGCGCACCCAGTACCAATACACGGTCACGGATGCTGACCTGTCCGAGCTGAACACCTGGGCGCCCAGGCTGCTGGAGCGGTTTCGCAAGCTGCCCGAGCTGACCGACCTGGCCTCCGATCAGCAGAACCAGGCGGCCACGGTGCATCTGACCATCGACCGTGCGCGGGCGTCCAGCTTCGGCATATCGCCGGCCCTCATCGACTCGACGATCTACGACGCGATAGGCCAGCGCCAGGTTGCGCAGTACTTCACCCAGATCAACAGCTACAACGTCGTGCTGGAGGTCGCGCCGCGCTTCCAGAAGGATCCCGACCTGTTCAAGAAACTGTACATTACGTCGCCGCTGACCGGCCAGCAGGTGCCTCTGTCGACTTTCGTTTCCATCGACACCGACAAGACGGGCTATCTTTCCATCAGCCATCAGGGCCAGTTCCCGGCCGTGACGATTTCGTTCAACCTGGCTCCCGGCGTGGCGCTGGGGCAGGCCGTGGCCGCCATCCAGAAGGCCCAGGCGGCGATGGGCGTGCCGCAGGCCCTCAGCGGCTCGTTCCAGGGGACGGCCAAGGCTTTCGGCGAATCGCTGGCAACGCAGCCCTACCTCATCGCGGCGGCCCTCGTCGCGGTCTACATCGTGCTGGGCCTGCTGTATGAAAGCTATATCCATCCTCTGACCATCTTGTCGACGCTGCCCTCGGCGGGCGTGGGCGCGCTGCTCATCCTGATGGTCAATGGCTACGACCTGAGCGTCATCGCGCTGATCGGCATCATCCTGCTAATCGGCATCGTCAAGAAGAACGGCATCATGATGATCGATTTCGCCCTGAGCGCCGAGCGCAAGGACGGCCTGTCTCCCAAGGAGGCCATCTACCAGGCCTGCCTGCTGCGGTTCCGTCCCATCATGATGACCACCATGTGCGCCTTGCTGAGCGGCTTGCCGCTGATGCTCAGCCATGGCGCGGGCTCCGAGCTGCGCCGGCCCCTGGGGTTCGCCATGGTGGGCGGGCTGCTGCTGTCGCAGGCGCTGACCTTGTTCACGACCCCCGTCATCTATCTGTATCTGGATCGGGCGCATTACTGGTACATGCGCCGCAAGAAGGCCCGCGCCCTGCGCAAATCCAGGAGGGCGCGCAATGCCGCGCGCCTGCCGGAGGCATCCGGCGCCGCTTCGCGATCCATTAAACTATGAGAGAGTCTTTACGGTGTTTCCCATGAAAATCCTGATCGTCGAAGATGAACCGAAGACCGCCGATTACCTGCGCAAGGGGCTGACGGAGCAAGGCTGCGCGGTGGACGTCGCGCACGACGGCATCGACGGGCAGCACATGGCCCTGCAGCACGACTACGACGTCATCGTGCTGGACGCCATGCTTCCCGGCCAGGATGGTTTTGCGGTGCTGCGCGCCTTGCGCGCTGTCCGGCAGACGCCGGTCATCATGCTCACCGCCAGGGATCGCATCGAAGACCGCGTCAAGGGCTTGCACGAGGGCGCTGACGATTACCTCGTCAAGCCGTTTTCCTTTCTTGAATTGCTGGCCAGGCTGCAGGCCCTGAACCGGCGCGGGCGCGCCCAGGAATCCCTGCACGTGCGCATCGGCGACCTGCACCTGGACCTGATCAGCCGCAAGGCCTACCGGGGGCAGACGCGGCTGGATCTCACCGCCAAGGAGTTCGCGCTGCTGGCGGTGCTGGCCCGGCGCCAGGGCGAGATACTCACCAAGACCGCCATCGCCGAGATGGTCTGGGACATGAACTTCGACAGCAACACCAATGTGGTCGAGGTCGCCATCAAGCGCCTCAGGGCGAAAATGGATGCTCCGTTCAGCCCGCGCCTGCTGCACACCATACGCGGCATGGGCTATGTGCTTGAACTGCGCGAGGACGAGGGGGCGCCATGAAGCGTTCCATCACCCTGCGGATGGTGGCGATGTTCGCCGTGACGACCCTGATGGTGTTCGGCGTGATCGGCGCGGCCCTGTACGGGGTGCTGAGCCGCGAGCTGGCGCGCCACCAGCGGGAAGAATTGCAGACCGCCTACCAGGACATGGAATACATGATCAAGCGCGGCGGTACGCCCGAGCGCTGGGAACACGCGCAGGCCAAGATGGACACCCTCATGCAGTCCAGCGGCAGCCTGTTCTTCTGGGCGAACAGCAGCGACCCGCGCTATCGCTATGGCGAGAACCTGGCCGAAATAGAATCCCGCCTGGTGCCGGACAGCCCGATGGGCGTCCTCGTCTTGCCAGGCCGGGCCTACCCCTTGTTCACGCTGACCCGGACGATCGCGGCCTATCAGGACAGGCCGGCCATCCAGCTGACCGTGGCCATGGACTCCATGCCGTACGTGCACACCCTGCATGCGTTTCTCACGGCGCTTCTGGTGCTGTCGCTGAGCGCCGTGCTGCTGGTCGTCGTTCTGGGCTATTGCATTGCCCGGGTCGGCCTGAGGCCTTTGCAGAAAATGTCGGCCGAAGCGCAGATGCTTGGCGCCAGAACGCTGTCCCAGCGCCTGCAGAGCGAATCCCTGCCCGAAGAGCTGGATGATCTGGCCGTGGCGTTCAATGGTGCGTTGAGCCGGCTGGAAACCGCCTACAAGCAGCTCGAGGCTTTCAATGCCGATGTTGCGCACGAACTGCGCACGCCGCTTACCAATCTCATCGGCGAGACGCAGGTGGTGCTGTCGCGCCGTCGCACGGCCGAAGAGTTCCAGGAGGTCCTGCAGTCCAATCTGGAAGAGCTGGAACGCCTGCGTTCCATCGTCAACGACATGTTGTTCCTGGCGCGGGCCGACCAGGGCGAGGCGGCGACGGGCCGGGTGCGCAGTTCGGTGGCGGGAGAAGTGAGCAAGACCATCGAATTCCTCGAGCCCATCCTGGACGAAACCCAGGAAAGCATCCGGATAGACGGCGATACGGTCGCCGAGGCTCTCATCGAAAAATCGCTGTTTCGCAGGGCGATGGCCAATCTTTTGCAGAACGCCATCGAGCATTCCCGTCCGGGGGCGCAGATTCGGGTGGTCATCGAGCAGCGTCCGTCGTCGGTGAGCATCGGCGTGTCCAACCCCGGAGAGCCGATAGAAGCAAGCCATCTGCCGCGGCTGTTCGACCGCTTCTACCGCGTCGACGTGGCGCGCCACAACGGCCCGCGCCAGGGTCACGGCCTGGGCCTGGCCATTGTCAAGGCGGTCGCCGCCATGCATGGAGGCGATGTCTTTGCTTTTTGCGCCGAGGGGATGACGACGATAGGCTTCAGCGTGTCGTCGCCCGCCGAAGGTCCCTAGGGCCTGTTAACCCCTAATAAGTGTTGACAGGCCCTAATCGGCCCGCCTGGGCTTGATGCATTGCGCGGCCTGGTTGGCCAGGCGCAGCGCGGTGTTCACATCCTTGTCGTGGGCCAGCGCCACGCCCATGCGGCGATTGGTGAAGCTTTCGGGCTTGCCGAACAGCCGCAATTCGGTCTGGGGGACCCGCAAGGCCTCGTCGACGCCGTCGAAGACGATGCCGCGCGCATCCACCCCGCCGTAGATGACGGCGCTGGCTCCGGGACTGCGCAGCGAGGTGTCCACCGGCAGGCCCAGGATGGCGCGGGCATGCAGTTCGAATTCGCTTTGCCACTGGCTGGCCATGGTGACCATGCCGGTGTCGTGCGGACGCGGGCTGACCTCGCTGAACCAGACCTCGTCGCCCTTGATGAACAGCTCCACGCCGAAAACGCCCAGTCCGCCGAGGTCGTCGGTAATGGCTTTGGCGACTTCGCGGGCTTTTTGCAATGCGGGCGCGCTCATGGCCTGGGGCTGCCAGCTTTCGATGTAGTCGCCTGCGCGCTGCGTGTGGCCGATGGGTTCGCAGAAATGCGTCTCGACCTGCCCGTCGGCGCCCTGGGCGCGCACGGTAAGCAGGGTGATTTCGTAGTCGAAGTCGATGAAGCCCTCGACAATGACGCGGTTCAGGCTGACGCGTCCGCCCGCCATGGCGTAGTCCCACGCGGCTTGCACGCCGTCCGGGCCGTCGATCTTGCTTTGGCCTTTGCCCGAGCTGCTCATGACCGGCTTGATTACGCAGGGATAGCCGATGCCGCCATCGATGGCGGCCTGCAGCTCTTCCAGCGAATCGCAGAATGCGTAGGGGCTGGTGGGCTGCTTGAGCGTCTCGGACGCCAGGCGGCGGATGCCTTCGCGATCCATGGTCAGGCGCGCGGCGCGCGCGGTCGGGATGACGCGCGTGATGCCGGCGTTTTCGAGTTCCTGCAGCGCCTGCGTGGCAATGGCCTCGATTTCGGGAACCACCAGGTCTGGTTTTTCGGCGCGGATCAGCGCCTTGAGCTGCGCCGGATCGCTCATGACCACGGTATGGGCATGATGGGCGATTTGCTGGCCCGGCGAGTCGGCATAGCGGTCCACCGCTATCGTTTCCACGCCAAGGCGCTGCAGCGCGATAAGAACTTCTTTGCCCAGCTCGCCCGAGCCGAGCAGCATGACTCGGGTAGCGGAGGGAGAAAGGGGAGTGCCGATAGTGGTCATGCTAGCTCGTTGCCGGGTGCGGCGGCGAAGTGGGGTGGGAAGGGCGGGCGGGCCGCGCCCGGGAAACCGCGCTATTTTACGTCTTTTGGAAAGCAGATTCCCTTGCCTGCATTGCTCCCCGGAAGTGGCCGGCCGCTGTCGAAACCTTGGCCTCAGCCGCAAGGCGAAGACCCAGGTTTCCTGAGTCATTCGCCGTCTTCGTTCAGGTAGGCGGCTTTCTTGGGCAAGCGCAGGCTTACCAGGAAGGCCAGCACCATCATGGCCGTGACATACCAGTAGAACGCGGTTTCGTGCCCCAGTGCCTTCATGCCCAGCGCCGCGTATTCCGCGGTGCCCCCGAACAGGGCATTGGCAATGGCATAGGCCAGGCCGACGCCCAATGCACGGACCTCGGGCGGGAACATCTCGGACTTGACGATGCCGCTGATGGATGTGTAAAGGCTTACGATGCACAGCGCTGCCGTGATGAGTATGAAGGCCATGACGGGGCTGCTGGTGTGGTGCAGGCCGCCCATGATGGGCACCGTGAAGATGGCGCCCAGGGCGCCGAACAGCAGCATGCTGTTGCGGCGGCTGATGCGGTCGGACAGCGCGCCGAACAAAGGCTGGATGCACATGTAGACGAACAGGCACAGGGTCATGACGGTGCTGGCGGTCTTGATGGACATGCCGGCCGAGTTGACCAGGTACTTTTGCATATAGGTGGTGAAGGTATAGAAAATCAGCGAACCGCCGGCGGTGTAGCCCAGCACGGTGAAGAAGGCGGCTTTGTGGTTGCGGAATATCGCGCCCAGCGTTCCGGCGTCCTTGTTTTCTCGGGTGTCGGCGGTTGTGGTTTCCTTGAGCGTGCGGCGCAGGTACAGCGCCACGACCGCGGTGATGGCGCCCACGACGAACGGGATGCGCCAGCCCCAGGCGTGCAGCTGCTCGCTGTCCAGCAACTGCTGCAGAATGACCACGACCAGGACGGCCAGCAATTGTCCGCCGATCAGGGTAACGTACTGGAACGAGGCGAAAAAGCCGCGCTGGCCTTTGAGCGCGATTTCACTCATGTAGGCCGCCGTGGTGCCGTATTCGCCGCCGACCGAAAGCCCCTGGAACAGCCGGGCCACCAGCAGCAGCGCCGGCGCCCAGGCTCCTATGCTGGAATAGGTGGGCATGGCGGCAATGGCCAGCGAGCCCAGGCACATCATGGTCACGGAAGTCACCAGCGAGGTCTTGCGGCCGCGCTTGTCGGCAATGCGCCCGAACAGCCAGCCGCCGATGGGCCGCATGAGAAAGCCCGCGGCAAAGACGCCGGCGGTGTTCAACAGTTGCACCGTGGGGTTTTCCGACGGAAAGAACAGCGGCGCAAAATAAATGGCGCAAAAGGCATAGACATAAAAATCGAACCATTCCACCAGATTGCCCGACGATGCCGCGACAATGGCGAAAATGCGCTTGCGCTTTTCTTCCGCGGAGTAATGGGGCCTGGCGGGTGAAGTTACAGTAGTAGTCATGGTTTTGGTCGTTAGAATTGCGAGAACGGAACCTGTGGCCGGTTGCCATTTGCGGCCTGCCGACGAAGGGACTGGGTCTGTAGAACGGAATGCCTGGGGTACTGGGTGTACTAAGAAAAACCGCAAGGGTACGGATGGAGCCGGATTGCTTACAGAACGTTCGCGATGTGGAAAAACAGAGGGGATTTTAATCTCTTTTATGTGGCGCAGGAAATCAGCCCAAGCCGAGTCTGGCGCCTTTTTTCTTTATGTAATTGGTACTTACAAATATGAATATCGAGTGCTTGGTCAATTTTTCATTCGCGGATCCGCAGCCGAAATGACTGCCGTGCCTGCGCATTCCGCGTCGCGCTATCCGGTGCTCGAGGACGAAATGGAGTTTTCCGCCATTCGCGCCCAGGGCAGCGGAGGCCAGAACGTCAACAAGGTTTCCAGCGCGGTGCATCTGCGGTTCTCGATTCCGGATTCGTCCTTGCCCGAGGCCGTCAAACAGCGGCTTCTGGCATTGCGCGACCAGCGCATTTCGGCCGATGGCACGGTGATCATCAAGGCGCAGGGCAGCCGCAGCCAGCCGCAGAACAAAATAGAGGCCATCGCCCGTCTGCAGGCCCTGGTCGACAGTGTTGCCGTCCCGCCCAAGCACCGCAAGCCCACGCGCCCCACTCTGGCCTCGAAGCGCCGGCGCCTGCAGGGCAAGGCCGTCAGGGGGCAGGTAAAGCGCTTGCGTGGCCGGGTGAGCGGGGACTGATCACGCCACGCCGCCATGTTTTTCAATTTTTTATCGATGCCCGTTTCATGAAAAATCATTCGCAGGACTTGTCCCAGATATCCGCCGCCACACTGGACAACTACAATCGAAGCGCCGAAGGATTCCAGCGCGGCACGGCCGATCACGATGTCAGCCAGAACATTCAGGCCTTGCTGCGCCATATAAAAGGCGCGCCGCCATTTCGCATACTGGATTTCGGCTGCGGGCCGGGGCGCGACCTCAAGGCATTTACGCGGATGGGCCATATCGCCACAGGCCTGGATGGCGCGGAATCGTTTGTGGCCATGGCTCGGGAGACTTCGGGCTGCGAGGTCTGGCATCAGGATTTCCTGGCTCTGGATTTGCCTTGCGAGGTCTTTGACGGCGTATTCGCCAATGCGTCCCTGTTCCACGTCCCCAGCGTCGTTTTGCCGCAGGTGCTCGGTCAACTGCATGGCGCGCTCAAGCCGCAAGGGGTGTTGTTCTGCTCGAATCCAAGAGGCCGGAATCAAGAGGGATGGAATGCGGGCCGCTATGGGGTGTATCACGATCTGGAGTCGTGGAGCCGTGTCATGGCCGCGGCGGGGTTCGCCGAGCTGGAGCATTATTACCGTCCGTCCGGACTGCCGCGCGAGCAGCAGCCCTGGCTGGCCAGCGTATGGCGTAAAACACAGGCCGGATAAAACCCGTCTGGATCTTCAGGGCCCGCCAGGAGCCAAACGCTCGCCCAGGCGCAATGCCCGCGCTGACCGCCCCATTCCGGGGCGGCAATGCCGCAGCGCCTCGGAATAGGGCGGCTGTTGCATGCGGGCCAGGCGGATACGTTTGCCCGAGCGCGCCGGACAAGGGCGTTTCCGGGTGTTTTCCAGCTTGCAAATAACTGGCACGGATATTGCTTTGTTGAGTAATGAAACTTTTGTTTCCAGTTTCATTACATCAAGGAGCATTTCATGGTTCGGTTCCATCTTCCCAAAGCGGCGCTGCTGGCAGGTCTGGCATTCACCGCGGCCAATGCCGCTGCGCAAGGCAGCGAGCCTGCCGCCGCGCCGTCCGACTTCACTTTTACCGCGAACATGTCGCTGGCCAGCCAGTACCGCTACCGTGGCCTGATGCAAACCAATAACAAGCCGGCCGTGCAAGGCGGGTTCGATCTGGCGCACTCGAGCGGGTTCTACATCGGCAACTGGAATTCCAGCATAAGCTGGCTGGGCGATTCGGACCCCGATGTGTCCGCGCCGGTCGAAATGGATTTTTACGCCGGTTATACGCATGCGATATGGCGCGACCTGAGCCTGGATGCGGGCGTGCTGCAGTATTACTATCCGGGCAGCTATCCCGGGGGCTATACCAGCCCCAACACCACGGAAGGCTATGTGGGGCTGGCCTACGGGCCGGTCAAGTTCAAATATTCGCACGCCTTCACCAACCTGTTCGGTGTGCCGGACAGCAGGAACAGCCAATACTACGACCTGTCGGGCAGCTTCCCGACCGGGATATGGGGCCTGAACCTGGATGCCCATGTCGGCTACCAGAAGGTGCGCCACCTGGACGACGGCTCGTATGCGGACTGGTCGCTGGGCTTGAGCAAGACGTTCGACAAGCGGTTCACCGTCAAGCTGGCGTATGTGGACACCGATGCCAAGCGCAGCGTCTATACCAATGCGAAAGACCGGTATATCGGCAGCGCCGCCGCCGTGCTGTCGGTGACAGCCAGCTTTTAGAGCTGCGCCGGGCGGGGCGCGGGCGAGTCCTGCGAGTCGGCCTGGGTCACGGAACCGCCGGCGGGCACGTCGGTGGTCAGCCAGACATTGCCGCCGATGACGCAGCCCTTGCCCAGCGTGACGCGGCCCAGTATGGTGGCGCCGGCGTAGATGACGACGTCGTCTTCGACGATGGGGTGGCGCGGCAGCCCTTTTTGCAGCCCGCCGCGGGCGTCGGCGGGAAAGCGCTTGGCGCCCAGCGTGACGGCCTGATAGATGCGGACCCGTTCGCCGATGATGGCGGTTTCGCCGATGACCACGCCCGTGCCGTGGTCGATGAAGAAGCTGGCGCCGATTTGTGCGCCGGGATGGATGTCGATGCCGGTCTGGCTATGGGCCAGTTCGGACGAGATGCGGGCCAGCAGGGGCAGGTCGTTGCGATACAGTTCGTGGGCGATGCGGTGGTAGATCATGGCCAGCACGCCCGGATAGCACAGCAGTACTTCGTCCACCGAATGCGCGGCCGGGTCGCCCCGGTAGGCGGCCACCACGTCGCTGTCCAGCAGCGAGCGGATGCGCGGCAGGGCGGCGGCCAGCGCCGTAATGGCCTTGACGGCGCGCTGCTCGACCTGGTCGGCGGGGCAGAGGTCTTGCCGATGCTGGTAGCGCAGTTCCAGCCGGGCCTGGGCCAGCAGCCCGTGCAGGGCGGATTCCAGCGTATAGCCGACGTAGAAGTCTTCGCCTTCGTGCCGCAGGTCGGTGGGCCCGAGCCGCATGGGAAAGAGGGCGGCCTTCAGGTCGTCCATGATCTGGGAAATGGCGTCGCGCGAAGGAAATTCGCGTTCGCCCGGCTCGCGCGAGCGCATCTGGGAGTCTCGCCATTGCTGCCTGATGGTGCTTAGCGAGCGGACGATTGGGGCAATATCGAAAACGGCCATGGAGCTTTTCAATGGTTCGTGGACAAGCTTGAAATGTTACCACCCTATTCTGGTATCTTTATGACTTCCAAAGCATGCCGGGAATGATTCGTACATGAAGCCGTTGGTTTTGATTTTCAGCCCCCTGATCGAAGCGCACCGAGCCCAGATCGCGCAGCGCTACGACATCCTGTACGCGCCCAATGCGGCCACGGTGGACGAGCAGCTGGCGGCGTGCACGCCCGAGGTCAGGGCCGTGCTTACCAACGGCCCCATCGGGCTGTGCCGCGAAGCCATCGACGCCATGCCCAGGCTCGAACTCGTCTGCGCGCTGGGCGTGGGTTACGAAAAAATCGCCATCGATCATGCGCGCGCCCGGGGCATCGCCCTGGGCAATGGCGCGGGCAGCAACTCCGATTGCGTGGCCGACCATGCCATGGCACTGCTGCTTGCCGCCGTGCGCAATATCGCCGGCTACAACACGGCGGTGCAAAACGGCCTGTGGCGCGACGGCATTCCGTGGTCGCCCAATGTGTCGGGCAAGCGCCTGGGCTTGCTGGGCCTGGGCGACATCGGCGGGAAAATCGCCCGCCGCGCGCGGGCCTTCGATATCGAGGTGGGCTATCACAGCCGCCGGGCCCGCCCCGACGCGCCGTATGCGTATTACGCGACGCTGCGCTCGCTGGCGCAGTGGTGCGATTTCCTGGTGGTGGCGACGCCCGGCGGGGCGCAGACCAGGCATCTGGTGAACGCCGAGGTGCTCGATGCTCTGGGGCCGGCGGGTTTCGTGGTGAATATTGCGCGCGGCAGCGTGGTGGATTCCGCCGCGCTGGGGCGCGCCGTGCGCGACGGCCGCATTGCGGGCGCGGCGCTGGACGTCTACGAGGGCGAGCCCAGGCCGTCGCCCGAACTGCTTGGCCTGGGCAATGTCATTTTCACACCGCACATCGCGGGCTGGTCGCCCGAGGCCGTGCAGAATTCCGTCAGCCAGTTCCTGCGCAATGCCGACGGGCATTTTACCGGGCGCGGCCCGGTCAGTCCCATCGTGGGCAACGCCGCCGGCTGAAAACTTAAAACTCTTCCCAGTCGTCGTTCTTGGCGGCGTACATGGGCGCGCCGCCTGCACCGGCCATCGCGGGCACCAGCGGAGCCATTGCGGGGGCATGCAGGGCCTTGGCGGGGGAAGGCCGCGGCGCGGCCGGCGCCTTGTCGGCCGCTGGCGACGGCAGCGCCTCGGGGGAGGGGGCTTCGGTCGCGTCCGCCGTGGCTTGGGCCTGTTGCTGCTGCTCGATCTTGAAGACGCCCACCACCTTGACCAGTTGCTGTGCCTGCTCCTTCAGGCTGTCGGCGGCCGCGGCCGATTCTTCCACCAGCGAGGCGTTTTGCTGGGTGACGTCGCTGAGCTGGGTGACGGCTTCGTTGATCTGGCCCAGGCCCGAGGTTTGCTCGGCGGTGGCCGCGCTGATTTCGTTGATGAGGTCGGTGACCCGCTTTACATGCTGAACGATGTCCTGCATGGCTTCGCCGGCCGCATCGACCTTCTGGGTGCCGAGCCCCACCTTCTGCACGCTGTCGTCGATGAGCGACTTGATGTCCTTGGCGGCCGAGGCGCTTTTTTGCGCCAGGCTGCGCACTTCGCTGGCGACCACGGCAAAACCGCGGCCCTGTTCTCCGGCGCGCGCCGCCTCGACGGCGGCGTTGAGCGCCAGGATATTGGTCTGGAAGGCAATGCTGTCGATCACGGCGATGATGTCGACGATCTTGCGCGAGGAAGTGTTGATTTCGCCCATGGTCGAGACCACGTCGTTGACGACCGATCCGCCCTTGACGGCGGCATCGCTGGCGGAGGAGGCCATTTGCGCCGCCTGCTTGGCGATGTCGGCGTTGTTCTTGACGGTGCTGGAAAGCTCGTCCATGGCGGCGGCGGTCTGGGTCAGGTTGGCCGCCTGTTCTTCGGTGCGCTGCGAAAGATCGGCGTTGCCGGCGGCGATCTGGTTGGAGCCCGTGGCAATATGGTCGCTGCTGTTGCGCACGGTGGCCACGACATTGCGCAAGGATTCCTGCATGGTGGCCATGGCCTGGATGACGCTGCCCTGGAGCGCCTTGCCGACGTTGATGCGCGAGGACAGGTCGCCCTTGGCGATGGCGTTGGCGGCCTGGGCCACCTGGGAGGGTTCGCCGCCCAGTTGCCGCGTCAGGCCGCGGGTCAGCAGCGAGCCCAGGATGATGGCGATCAGCGCGCCGCCCAGGGTCAGGGCTATCATCATCTCCAGGGTGTTGTCGTAAATGGTCTGGATGTCCGCCGCAAACTGCATGGCGTTGCTTTCACGGGCCATTTCCAGTTGCTGCAGCAATTGCTCGGCAATGTCGCCCAGCGGCCGGATCTCGCCGAACAGGCGGTCGGTGGTGTCCAGCCGGCCCAGTGTTTCCGAGGCCTGCTCCTTGACGACGTCCTTGACCGCCTTGTTGTAGGCATTGACCGCGTCGAGGGCCTGCTGGACGTCGGCCTTGTCTTTTTCCGACGTGGCCAGCTTCAGCAGGCTTTGCAGTTCCCGCACGGAGGCGCTGAAGTGCTCGTCGATGGCGAAGAATTCGTGGCGATAGGCGCCTTCCGTTGTCGTCAGCAAGGTGCTGCGCACCGCCCGGCCCATGGCGATGAGATGCTGGTCGGCGCTGGAGGCATGCAATATGCCCTTGAGCTCGATGTCGTACATTTGCGCGGCCATGGTGTTGATCTGCCGCGTTGAATGGATGCCTACGACTCCGATGACGGCGGCGATGGCCGCCACGATCAAAAAGCCGCCGATCAGTTTGGTCTTGACCTTCATGTTGCTGAACCGGCCCATTTTGCTCCCCTTTTAGTAAAAATCTGCTTTCTCGGGTAACGGCAGCAAATCGTTGATCTTTACCGTTTTCGGGGGCTCGGGGCTTTTTCCGGGGGCTGCGGCTTCAGGTGCAGGAAGCAATGGCAGGCATGGTCGTTGACGATGCCCGTGGCCTGCATCCAGGCGTAGACGATGACGGGGCCGACGAACTTGAAGCCGCGTTTCTTCAGGGCGGCCGATATTTCCTGCGAAAGAGGGGTTTGGGCGGGCGCGGGCCCGCCATTGCCCAGAATGGGGACGTTGCCCGCCATGCCCCAGACAAAGTCCGCGAAATCTTCGCCGGCGTCCCGCATGGCCAGATAGGCGCGGGCATTGCCTATGGTTGCCTGTATCTTGGCCCTGGCTCGCACAATGCCCGGATTGGCCATGAGCCGCTCGACGTCCGCCTCGGTGTAGGCGGCAATGGTTTCCGGCTGGAAGTGTTCAAAGGCTTCCCGGAATGCCGCGCGTTTTTTGAGTATGGTGCTCCACGAAAGCCCGGCCTGGAAGCCGTCCAGCATCAACTTTTCCCACAGGGCGCGGCTGTCGCGCTCGGGGCGGCCCCATTCGTTGTCATGGTAGTCGGCCATCAGCGGATCGCTGTTGGCCCATGTGCAGCGTTCTTCGGTACGGATGGCGGTTTTCTTCGGCATGCGGGGGGCTCCGTGGCTGGTGGGGCCTGCCCATGACGCGAAGTGCGCCGGGGCGGGCCTGGGTAACGTTGATATGTGGCGTCTCTAGGTATTATCGCTAGATTGGCAAGCGAAAAGGGGGTAACTATAGTGGCCCTTGTGGGATAATGCCGCTTTTCGGACCTGGCGTGTTGCTGCCTTCGATAATGTTTCTGGCAAGAACCGATACGAACCAATCATAAAAACATGACCTTACGTCTCGAGCTGCAGAAAATCACCAAAAAATATCCTGCTGTCATCGCCAACGACGGGGTCAGCATCTCGGTCGAGCCGGGCGAAATCCATGCCGTGCTGGGTGAAAATGGCGCAGGCAAGTCCACCCTCATGAAAATCATCTACGGCGCCGTCGAGCCCGACGCCGGCACCGTCATCTGGAACGGCGAGCCCGTGCAGATCGCCAATCCGGCGGCGGCGCGCCATCTTGGCATCGCCATGGTGTTCCAGCATTTTTCGCTGTTCGACACCTTGACGGTCGCCGAGAACATTGCATTGGGCCTGCCGCCCGACACAAAAATCGCCGAACTCGAGCAGCGCATCGCCGACACCGCCCGCCAGTACGGGCTGGAACTCGAACCGGCCCGCCATGTGCACACCTTGTCGGTGGGCGAATGCCAGCGGGTGGAAATCGTCAGGGCGCTGCTGGCAAAGCCGCAACTGCTCATCCTGGACGAACCCACCTCGGTGCTGACGCCGCAGGCTGTCGGCCGTTTGTTCGATACCCTGCGCAAGCTGGCTTCCGAAGGCTGCAGCATTCTGTACATCAGCCACAAGCTGGACGAAATCCGCGCCTTGTGCCATACCTGCACCGTGATGCGCGGGGGCAAGGTTACGGGCGTGTGCGATCCGCGCGAAGAAACCGAGGCCAGTCTTTCCCGGCTCATGATCGGCTCCGAGCCGGCGGCCACGTCGCTAAGCGAACGCACCCCCGGCGCCGAAATATTGGCGGCGCGCAATCTGTCGCTGGGAAAAAGCCATCCCTTCGCCGTCGAATTGCGCGGCATCGACTTCGAGGTGCGCGCCGGCGAAATTCTTGGCGTGGCGGGCGTTTCGGGCAATGGCCAGCAAGAACTGCTGGCCGCCTTGTCGGGCGAGGATCCGCGCGCGGCCAACGACTCCATCTTACTCGGGGGCCAGCCCATGGGCCGGCGTTCGGCGGCCTGGCGGCGGGCCCACGGCCTGGCTTTCGTGCCCGAAGAAAGGCTGGGGCGCGGAGCCGTTCCCGAAATGAGCCTGGCGCAAAACATCCTGTTGTCGCACCAAACCGGGGCGACGGTGGGTTTCGGCATGGTGCGCACCGGCGAAATCGCCCGCACGGCGCAAGACATCATCGAGCGTTTCCATGTCAAGGCGGGCGGGGCCGACGCGTTGGCCGCCAGCCTTTCCGGAGGCAATCTGCAGAAGTACATCGTCGGGCGCGAAGTCAGCCGCCGGCCCAAGGTCCTGCTGGTGGCGCAGCCCACATGGGGGGTCGATGTCGGCGCGGCCGCGCAGATCCGCGGCGAGCTTCTGGCGCTGCGCGACCAGGGCTGTGCGCTGCTCGTCATTTCCGAAGAGCTCGACGAGCTGTTCCAGATTTCCGACCGCCTGGTCGTCATGGCCAAAGGCAAGCTTTCGCCGTCGATCAAGACGTCCGAAGCCAGCCTCGATCAGGTCGGGCGATGGATGAGCGGCCTGTGGCCGCAAACCAATGCCAGCGAGGAGGCGCGCCATGCTCAGGCTTGAACCCCGCGCCGTCCCCTCCAGGTTCATGTCGTGGTTTTCGCCTGTTCTGGCGGTGTTGCTTACGGTCGTGTGCGGAATCATCCTGTTCACGGCGGTGGGTAAAGACCCATGGACCAGCCTGGGCGTGTTCTTCCTCGAGCCCATCAAGGACTTGCGCGGCTGGACCGAGGTGGGTGTCAAGGTCGCGCCGCTGCTGCTGGTTTCCGTGGGGCTGGCCATTTGCTTTCGCGCCAACTATTTCAATATCGGGGCCGAAGGCCAGTTGGTCATCGGCGCCATCGCCGCGGGGTCGGTCGTGCTGTATTTCGATCACGGCGAGGGGGGCGGGGCGCTCTTCATCGCCCTGGCCCTGATTGCCGGCGCCGTGGGCGGGGCGATCTGGGGCGGCATCGTTGCCTGGCTGCGCGACCGCTACAACGCCAACGAAATCCTGGTGTCGCTGATGCTGGTCTATGTGGCGCAACTGCTGCTCAGCTACCTGGTGCACGGCGTGCTCATGGATCCCGACGGTTTCGGCTTTCCGCAGTCGCGCCTGTTTTCCGACGGCTTCCTGCTGCCCATGGTCATTCCGGGCACGCGGCTGCATCTGGGCATCGTTCTGGCTTTACTGGCGGCGCTGCTGGGCTGGGTCTTCATGGCGCGCAGCTTTTCGGGCTTCAAGCTGCAGGTGGGCGGCATGGCGCCGCGCGCCGCGCGCTACGCCGGGTTTTCGGCGCGCAAGTCGCTGTGGATCTCCATGCTGGTCTCGGGCGGCCTGGCGGGCCTTGCCGGCGCCTGCGAAGTCATGGGGCCCATCGGCCAGCTCACGCCGTCGGTGTCCCCGGGTTATGGTTTTGCCGCCATCATCGTGGCGTTCGTGGGCCGCCTGCATCCGCTTGGCGTCATTTTCTCCAGCTTCGTCATGGCGCTGCTGTACATAGGCGGCGAGCTGTCCCAATCGCGCCTGGGCATGCCCAGCGCCATCACGGGCGTGTTCCAGGGCATCTTGCTGTTTTCGCTGCTGGCCTGCGACGTCCTCATCCACAATAAATTGCGCTGGAGGAAATAATGGACGCGCTGGCACCGCTTGTCGCAGCCGCCATCAATTCGGGCACGCCGCTCATGCTGGCTGCCCTTGGGCTGCTTGTCAATGAAAAATCCGGGGTCATCAACCTGGGCGCCGAAGGCATGATGCTGATGGCGGCGGTGGTGGGCTTTGCCGTGACCGTCGACTCGGGCAGCTCGCCGCTGGGCTTTCTGGCCGGAGCCTGCGCGGGCATGGCGCTTGCCGCGCTGTTTGCGTGGCTCACGGTGTGGCTGGGCGCCAACCAGGTGGCCACGGGCCTGGCGCTGTCCTTGTTCGGCGCGGGCGCTTCGGCCTACCTGGGCATCGACTATGTGGGCAAGACCCTCAGCAACCATGCCTACGGCATTCCTTTTCTGGAAGACATTCCCTTTTTGGGCACGGCCCTGTTCCGCCAGCATCCGGTTGTGTATTTGTCGCTGCTGCTGTGCGCCGCCATCGTCTGGTTCCTGTACCGCACGCGCTCCGGCCTTATCCTGCGCTCGGTGGGGGAATCCCCGTCGTCGGCCCATGCCCTCGGCTACAACGTGCGCCATATCCGCCTGTACGCGCTGCTGTTCGGCGGCGCGTGCTGCGGCCTGGCCGGCGCCTTCATGTCGCTGGTGTATACGCCCATGTGGGTGGAAAACATGGTGGCCGGGCGTGGCTGGATAGCCCTGGCGCTGACCACCTTCGCCACCTGGCGGCCGGTGCGGGTCATGGCGGGGGCCTATTTGTTCGGCGGCATCACCATTTTTTCCTATTACATGCAGGCGCGCGGCGTGCCCATCGCCTCGCAGTTGCTGTCCATGCTGCCCTATCTTGCAACCGTCGTGGTTCTGGTCTTAATATCGCGCAATGCGGGGTGGATCAGGCTCAACATGCCGGCGTCGCTTGGCAAGAATTTCAATCCCAACGCATAGTGCGCGGTTCGGCGCAGTCCAGCCCCGGTTCCGGCGGCCTCGAGTCGCCGGCCAGCCCAACCGCAAACCGGAACGATAAAAACGGAATGTCCAATCATTCACCCAGAGAGAGAAGCCATGTATAAGAAACTGATACGCCGTACCTTGTTGGCGCTTGCCGCCGTGCCCGCCATGGCATTGACCAGCTATGCCCATGCCGCCGATACGCCGCTGAAAGTCGGCTTTGTCTACGTCAGCCCCGTCGGCGAGGCCGGATGGAGCTGGCAGCAGGACCTCGGCCGCCGCGAAATGGAAAAGAACCTCGGCGACAAGGTCAAGACGCAATACGTCGAAGACGTCCCCGAAGGCGCCGATGCCGAGCGCGTCATCCGCGATCTGGCGCAGCAGGGCAACAAGCTCATCTTTACGACCTCGTTCGGCTACATGAACCCCACGCTCAAGGTCGCCAAGCAGTTTCCCGATGTGAAGTTCGTGCATTCCACCGGCTACAAAACCGCGCCCAACGTGGCCACGACCAATGCGCGCTTCTACGAAGCCCGCTATCTGGCGGGCATCGTGGCGGGCAAGATGACCAAGACGAATATCGCCGGGTACGTGGGGGCGTTTCCCATCCCCGAGGTGCTGCAGGGCATGAACGCCTTCATCCGGGGCATGCGCAGCGTCAATCCCAAGGCCGAGGTGCGCGTCATCTGGGTCAACAGCTGGTTCGATCCGGGCAAAGAGCGTGACGCCGCCCTGGCGCTCATCGGCCAGGGCGCCGACGTGCTCACCCATCACACCGACTCCACCGCGACCGTGCAGGTAGCCGAGGAAAAAGGCGTGTATGCCGTGGCCTACCACTCCAACATGATCAAGTTCGGCCCCCACGCGCAAATCGCGGCGGTCACCCACCACTGGGGCAAGTACTTCACCAAGGAAGCCCAGGACGTCATCAATGGCACCTGGAAGCCCGACAGCACCTGGGGCGGCCTCAAGGAAGGCATGGCCGTCATCGAAGGCTTCGGCCCGGCCGTGCCCGACGACGTCAAGAAACTGGTCATGGAAAAGCGCGACGAAATCATCGCCGGCAAGCTGACCCCGTTCGATGCGCCCATCGTCACCAACGAAGGCAAGACCATCCTGGCCAAGGGTTCGCTCGACGACAAGGGCCTGAACCAGATGAACTACTACGTGCAGGGCATCGTCGGCAAACTGCCCACCAGCAAATAAGCGCCGCCACCCCCGGAAAGCCGGCAGCCGCAAGGCCGCCGGCTTTTGCTTTTTGCCTTGGGGCACGCACTGCTCTTCGGAGTAAACTGCATTCGTTCACATAGATCCGTTCACAAAGATAGGGAGTCGACATGAAATTGGCATTTGCGTTCGCCGGGCTGGCGTTTATCGGCGCCGCGGCCGTTGCCGCGCCCGGCATGCAGGACATGCAGGGCATGAAGAGCACGCAAGAGATGAAAACCATGAAGGACATGGAACCGCCCATGGTCATGGGTCACGACCATGCGCAGAATGCCTCGGCAGCCAAGGTCTCCAGCACACTCACGGTGTCCGGCTGCTGGATCCGCGCTTTGCCCCAGCCCAGCCCTTCAGCGGGCTATTTCGTCGTGCACAACTCGGGCTCTGCTCCCGCCAAGCTCAAGTCGGCGACCTCGCAGGCCTACGGCATGATCATGCTGCACAAAACCACCACCGAAGGCGGCATGAGCAAAATGTCCATGACGCACGACATCACCATCCCGGCCAAGGGCAAGCTTGAATTCAAACCCGGCGGCTATCACGCCATGCTGGAAAAAGCGCATGGTCCCATCGCGGTGGGCAGCTCCGTCGACATGGAGTTCCTGTTCGATTCCGGCGAGAAGGCCCAGGCCGCTTGCGAGGTCAAGCCGGCCAATACCCTGGTTCATTAAGCGCGGACAAGAACCTCGCCACCCGCTCGTTGAACGCCCTGGGGTTGGCCAGGTTCATGCCATGCGCGGCCAGGGCGATGGTGTCGCGCTGGGCATGCGGAATCCGGGCCTGCAGCGCGTCCATGACCACCCGGTATCTGGCCGGGCTGTTCGCGCCGCCCAGCAGCAGCACGGGGCATTGCAACTGCTGCGCGCGATCCGCCTCGAACATCAGGTCGGCCTCGTTGATCTGCGAAAGCAAGGTCCCGGTATTGTCGCGCACCATGGTCTTGAACCAGCCCACCATTTGACGCCACGTGCCTTCGCCGTTGACCGTGTCGACAAAGCTTTCCAGCGCGGTGTCGGCATTTCCCGCCTGCAGGGCATCCACCGTCTTGCGCAAAAGGGCGCGCGTGCCGCCTTCCTGTCCGATGCGAAAGCCGGGGTCGGCCAGTATCAGCGAACGAACCAGATCGGGGGCCGCCAGGGCCGCCTCCAGGGCGACGTGCGCGCCTCGAGAGTGCCCCAGCAGGTGCACGCGCTGTCCGCCCAAATGAAGGCGTATGAAATCAACCAGGTCCTGGCAATGCTGGGCAACGCTGAAGCGCGGATCCGCGGCCTGGAACGCACCGGGCCAGTAGCCGCGCAGGCTGGGGGCGATGACGCGGCAGCGCTGGCCCAGTGCGGCGAATTGCCAGCGCCAGTAGCGGTAGTCGCACAGCGAGCCGTGAACCAGCAGCAGGACGTCGCCCGCGCCCGCCCGGGTATAGGCAAAGGGGTAGTCGAGTTCGTCGGCGAAAAATTGCGGAAGATTGAGATCGGCGTGAGGCATTTGGAACAGATGTGCGATGTTGGGGCCTGTTGGCAAAGTGTCAACAGGCCCTAGTCGGGCAATCGGCCGTCGACCAGGACATAGGGCAGGCCCTGGCTGGAGGTTTCCAGCCGGGCCCGGATCGAGAACGTGGCGGCCAGGGATTGCTCGGTGATGACGGCGTCTGGCGCGCCGCTGCCGACGAGCTTGCCGCCGCGCATCAGCAGGGCCTGGTCGCAATACCGCAGGACGTTGTTCAGGTCGTGCAGGACGATCAGCGTCAACAGCTTGCGCTCCCGGGTCAATTGCCCAAGCATCTGCATGACGTGGTGCTGGTGGTTCAAGTCCAGCGAGGCCAGCGGCTCGTCCAGCAGCAGGACGTCGGGCTCGCGGCAAACCGCCTGGGCCAGCCCGACCAGCTGCTTTTGGCCGCCCGACAATTCGTCCAGATAGCGGTTTGCCAAATGGGCGATACCCAGTTCTTCCAGGGCGTTCACGATGGCCGGCAACTCGTCGCGGCGGTCCAGCGGCCGCCGCGCGCGCAGCGCAACCTGCATGGATCCGATGACGGTCAGGTGGATGTCGCCTGGCAGGGTTTGCGGCAAATAGCGGATGTATTCGGCGCGGTCGCTGGCATTCAGCGCGCGCAGGTCGCGGCCCGCCAGGCTCAGCCCGGCGCATGACGACGGTACGAGGCCGGCCAGGCTTTTGAGCAATGTGGATTTGCCGCTGCCGTTGGGCCCCAGCAGTCCAACCAGCGAGCCGGGTGAAAGCTGCGGAAGGCTCAGCGCCTCGAGTATGGGGCGGCCGCGCAGGCGGGTGTTCAGGCCCGATACCCGCAGGCCTTCCACGGCGGCTTGTGGCGTGCTGTCGGCCATGGCCGTCATGCGGCCTGCCGGCGCATGACGGCGGCCACGAAGAAGGGTATGCCCACCAGTGTGGTCACGATGCCAACGGGCAGGACGAAGCTCGGGCTGACGAGTTTCGCGGCGATTGCCGAGGCGATGAGGATGGCGCTGCCGACCAGCGCGCTGGCGGGCAGATACCAGCGGTGGTCCTCGCCCCAAAAGCTGCGGGCGATGTGCGGCGCGATCAGCCCCACGAAGCCGATGACGCCCACCAGCGAGACGGCGAGCGCGCTGAGCAGGCTGATCCGCAGCAGCGCGGCCCGGCGCACGCGGCGCGTATCCACGCCAAAGCTGACGGCCCGCTCTTCGCCGAAGCGCAGAGCGGTGAGTTGCCAGGCGCTGCGCATGGAGAACGGCGCCACGGCCAGCAGGGCGGCCAGCATGGCGATCACTCCGGGCCAGCTCGATCGCGCCAGGCTGCCCATCATCCAGAAGACCAGGTCCTGCAGCGCCGAGGCATTGGCCACGAACTGCACCAGGGACAGCAGGGCATTGAAGGTGAACACCAGGGCAATGCCGAACAGGACGATGCCCGCGGCGCCCAGGCGGGCCCTGCGAGCCACTCCGTCGAGCAGCGCGGCGCAGGCCGCCGCGAAGACGAAGGCGGTAGCCGTCAAAGCCCAGGAATCGGATACACCGGGCACATGCAGGCCCAGAACCAGGGTAAGCGCGGCGCCCAGGGCGGCGGCCGAAGAGATGCCCAGCGTGAATGGGCTGGCCAGGGGGTTGTCCAGGACAGTTTGCATTTCGGCGCCCGCCAGGCCCAGGGCCGCGCCGATGGACAGGGCCATGAGGGCCTGGGGCAGGCGGATTTCCCAGACAATAAGGCCGAGAGCCGTGTCGGAGCCCATGCCCGCTCCGCTTAGTGCTTGGCGCAGGGCCTCGGATCCGAGCAGGCCCGCTGGCCCGACCAGCGCATCCAGCGCCAGCAGGCCGATTACGGCGGCGCCCAGCAACGCCAGCCCGGTGCTTTTACGTCTCGAGAGGCGCAGATGGCCGCGGGCGGCGGATCCGGCGTCCGGCATTATTGCAGCAGCTTCAGGCGGCTTTTGGCCGTGTCGGCGGCGGAGCTTTTCGGATAGTCCTTGATGATTTTTTGCAGGCTGGCCTTGGCCCCCGCCATATTGTTGAGCTCGATCTGGCTGGCGGCCACGATGAGCAGCGCGTCGGGAGCGCGCGCATCGGTCGGGCTGGCCTGGACCATGCTTTGCAGATTCTGGATGGAGCCCTTGTAGTCCTTGCTGGCGTACTGGCTGCTGCCCTGGTAGAACTTGGCTTCGGCGGCCAGCTGGCTGCTCGGGTAGTTGCTGAGGAAGGTGCCGAAGCCGGAGGCGGCCTCTTTGTACTTGCCGCTGCGGAACAAGCCCATGGCGTTGTTGAACGCCGCCTGTTCCTGGGGGTTGCCGACCTGGATGGAGTTGCCGCCGGATTGATCTTCGCTGGAGCGTTTGTTGACCTCCAGCTCCCACCGGATGCGCTCGAGCTGCCCGCGCATTTCCGTCATTTCGTGCTGCATGGTTTCCATCTGGTCTGCCAGTTGCAGGCGCGCGTTCTGGTTTTGATCGGTGAGCTGCTTGATTTGCTGGCGCAGATCCAGAATGGCGCGCCGCGCGTCGTCGTCGGCAAAGGCATGTGCCGGAGCGCAGGCAAGCGCCGTGATGGAAAGCGATGCAGCCAGCAGTATTGTGCGCAATGGTAGTGAAGAGACGCTCATTGTGGTTTCCGTTCAAATAAAAAAACGCCGCGGCGGAAAAGCCGCCACGGCGCTGTTGCGACCAACGCCTAGATATTAACGTTGATAAACGATATCTGCACGGCGGTTTTCAGCGTAGTCGGCTTCGGTGTTGCCAAGCGCCTTGGGACGCTCTTTACCGAAGCTGATGGCTTCGATCTGGTCGGAATGAACGCCAAGCAGGGTCATCATGCGGGCGACGGCGTCGGAACGGCGCTGGCCGAGGGCCAGGTTGTATTCGGAGCTGCCGCGGGCATCGGCGTTGCCTTCGATGCGGATTTTCTGCTGGGCGTGGCTGGTGAGGTACGAGGAGTGCATTTCAACCAGGTTGCGGTATTGATCGGGCACGACGTAGCTGTTGAACTCGAAGTAGACCGAGCGCTGTTGCGCAAGCGGGCTTTGAGGGTTGAACGGATCCATGACCTGCCCAGCGTTGGCGCCTTCCGAGCCCGAACCCTTACCGGCGTTCTGGTCGAGAGGGACCGAGCTGCAAGCTGCCAACGTGGCGGCCAATGCAGCAATACTTAGGCTTTTTGCAATGCGCGAGCTCATTTAAGTTCCTTTAAGAAAAGAGTCACACTAAAAACTAATTGGTAAACGGGCCCCAGGTAGGCTCGCGTACCTTGCCATCGAGTGCCGACAAGGTCTGGCGTACCCGGCCGTCTATCGACACCACGGCCAGAACGCTGCGGCCGCCCTGAACCGAGCTGTAGAGGATTTGCATGCCGTTGGGCGCAAAACTGGGTGATTCGTCGTCCGGCCCTGCGGTCAGTAATTGTTCGCCGCCGGTGCTCATGTTTTGCATCCCGATGCGGAATGCTCCGTCCCTGCGAGTAACGTACGCCAGGTTCTTGGCATCTGGCGAGATGGCTGGTGAAACATTGTAACTACCGTTGAAAGTGATTCGCTGGGCATTGCCGCTGGCAAGATCGACCCGGTAGATTTGCGGCGCGCCGCCGCGGTCGCTGGTGAAGACCAGCGAACCGCCGTCCGGCGTGTATTGCGGTTCGGTGTCGATGAGGGGCGAGCGCATGACGCGCCGCAGGTTCGATCCGTCGGCATTGATGGTGTAGATTTGCGAGATGCTGTCGCGCGAAAGCACCACGGCAAGCTGTTGCCCGTTGGGCGACCAGGTTGGCGCGCTGTTGTTGCCCTTGAAGTTCGCGATGGGGAAGCGCTGCCCTGTCGCCAAGGTCTGGATGTACACGACGGGCTTGTTGCTTTCGAAGCTGACGTAGGCCAGCTTTTTGCCGTCGGGCGACCACGAGGGCGAAATGATGGAGTGCTTGGAGCGCAGCATGACTTGCGGGTTTTGCCCGTCGGCGTCTGCAATTTGTAACTCATATGTGTTGCCTTTTTGCAACACGTAGGCGATGCGCGTCGAGAACACGCCGCGCACGCCGGTGATTTTTTCGTAGATGCGGTCGGCGATCTGATGCGCGATGCGGCGCAGTTCTTTTTCGGATCCGGTGAACGCTACGCCGTCGAGCTGGCTTTTGCGCACCGAGTCGCCCAGACGGTAGCTGACCGAATATTGGCCGCCGGACTGGCTGATGGAGCCGTAGGCCAGGTAATCGGCGCCACGCGAGCGCCAGTCGTCGTAGGAAACCGGTGTTTCGGCGGTAAGGCTGGCGCCGGCAGCGCTGATCAGGCGGAACTGGCCCGAGCGGGTCAGGTCGGCCCGGATGACTTCGGCCACGTACTGGCCCTGCGGATCGCCCGAGAAATCGGCGATGGCGATCGGGTATTGCGTGGCACCCACCCCTGACATGTCGACGCGAAGCTGGGCATTGGCCTGCGTAGCGGCAAAGAAGGTTGCCAGCAGCATGACCAGCCCTGAAAGCCAGGTTCTCCACGAACCGCGGGAGGCGGCTTTCGCGAAAGTGACAACTGTCATATCGGTAATCTCCTATTGTGGATACATTTGGTAGTTTCCTTCGATGGACGAGGGATACTTGCCATTAGGTGGTTTCGGGAACGGGGTGCAGGCCTTGATGCCCGCCTCGACCGCCCGGTCGAAGCCGGGAATTCCCGAGGATCGCTGGATGTCCACCTTGGTGACCGTATGCTTCACGGGATCCAGTGTAGCTCTGTATTGTACTGTGGGGTTGGGGCCGTTGCGGGGCGGAATCGGGTAAATAACCTTGGGTTCCACACATTGGCGAATCAGGGCCGCATAGCCGCCGTCGCCGCCACCGCCGCCGCGCTGGTTGCGGTCGGCCGTGCCGCCTGGAATGCCCGCAGCGCCGAGGGCGTCGCCGCGCATGGCCGCGCGAATGGCGTCGCGTTTGGCAGCGGCGGCTTTCTCGGCGGCGGCTTTGGCTGCCGCGGCCTTCTTCTCGGCGGCTGCCTTCTCCGCGGCTTCCTTGGCAGCTTTTTGTTCGGCTGCCTTCTTGGCTTCGGCTGCTTCCTTGGCCTTTTGCTCCGCGGCTTTTTGTTCAGCCGCTTTCCGGGCGTCGTCCTTGGCCTTTTGCTCTGCCGCTTTCTTTTCGGCTTCTGCCTTGGCCTTCTTTTCAGCCTCGGCCTTGGCTTTGGCCTCTTCGGCTTTCTTCTCGGCCAATGCTTTTTCGGCGGCCAGCTTGGCGGCCTTGTCTGCGGCGGCTTTCTCGGCCGCTTTCTTCTCGGCCTGCGCCTTTTCGGCGGCCAGGCGCTCCTGCTCCTGCTTCTCGCGTTCCTTGCGCGCTTTTTCAAGCGCGATGTCGGGGTCGACGGCTGGCTTGGGAGGCGTGGCCACGGGCGGCGCGGGCGTGGGTTTGGGCTGAGGTTGAGGCTCGGGCTCAGGTTCCGGCTTTGGCTGGGGGGCGGGCTTGGGAGGAGGGGGCGTCTCGGGTTCGGGCGGAGTCTGGGCGTCGGATTGCTCCGGCTCGGCCGCCGTGGGGGTGGTGCCGTTGGCCCACAGTTCGACCTGGACCGGGTTGGGACTCTTGGGAGGCGACGACAGGAAGCCGAACAGCATCAGCAAAAATACCAGCAAGTGGGCGCTGACAGCATAGACCAGCCCGCGACGCTCGTCCCGTTGCTCGGGTGTTCTTGCGAGGGGAGTGTTGGCGGGCCTGGTCTTGGTGTGCTTCATGGGGGGCTTGGGGGGTTGTCCGTTGGCGAGCCTGGAGGCATGCGGGCTTATTTCTTCTTGCCCGTGTCGGCGCTCGACTTCTGGTCGACGAGCAGGCCCAGGCGGGTAATGCCGCCGCTGCGCAGTTCATCCATGACTTTCATTACCTCTTCATAGGGCACCCGGCCGTCGGCGGCGATGACGACCGGCGTATCCGCCGTGCTGCGCGATTGCACTTCGCTGACAAGGTTCTGGCTGTTGATTTGCTGGAACTCCGACCCGGCGGTGCGCATGCGCACGGAAATGGATTTGTCTTCGGAAATTTGCACTTCGAGCGGCGTGACGGGCACCTCGGCCGCCTGGCCGACGGAAGGCAGCTGTATGACGCCCGGCGTGATCATGGGCGCTGTCACCATGAAGATGACCAGCAGCACCAGCATGACGTCGATGTAGGGAACCACGTTGATTTCGTTCTTCAGGCGGCGGCCGTGCCGGCCGGTGGAGCCACGGTTCGAAGGCATTAGCGGACCTGACGTTGCAAGATATTGAGGAACTCGTCTATGAAGCTGTCGAAGCGGATAGACAGGCGGTCGATTTCGTTGGTGTAGCGGTTGTAGGCGATGACGGCCGGAATGGCCGCGAACAGGCCGATGGCCGTGGCGATCAGGGCTTCGGCAATGCCGGGAGCCACGGCGGAAAGCGTAGCCTGCTGCATGGTGGAAAGGCCCAGGAAGGCATGCATGATGCCCCAGACCGTGCCAAGCAGGCCGATGTAGGGGCTGACCGAGCCGGCCGAGGCCAGGAAGTTGAGGTGGGACTCCAGGCCGTCCATTTCACGCTGGTAGGTGGCGCGCATGGCGCGGCGCGGGCCGTCCAGCAGCGCGTCGCTGGTGCCGTTGCTGCGGCGCGCCTTGATGAATTCGGTCATGCCCGAGTCGAAGATGCGCGCCAGGGCGCCGTGCTCGTCGCGCCGGGTGGCGACCGATTGCTGCAGCACGGACAAATCCCCGCCCGCCCAGAAGTCGTCCTCGAAGCGCCGGGTTTGCTCGTTGGCGCGCTTGAGCGCCGCGCGCTTGCTGAAAATATAGGTCCAGGACAGTACGGAAACGCCCAGCAGGATGAGCATCACGAGTTGTACCGGGACGCTGGCATTGACCAGTAAAGAAAGCAACGAGATGTCGCTGGATGCGTGCATGATTAGTTTTGAACCTTTTCCAGGAGAGTTCTGAGTTCTTGGGGCAATGCCGCGGGCCGGAATGTTTCCGTATCCACACAGCATATTTGGATGTTACTTTCGCAAAGCAGTTCCCCGGCAAGCTCGGCCTGCTGCTTGAAGTCGACCGAGGCGCGGCCCAGGCGCACGATCTGGCTGTGTATGGTGATCAGGTCGTCCAGCCTGGCCGGTTTGCGGTACTGGATGTCGGCGCCCTTGACCACGAACATGCGGTGTTCGCGCCTGGCCAGTTCGGATTGGTTTACCCCCAGATTCCGCAGCCATTCGGTGCGTGCTCTTTCGAAGAATTTCAGGTAGTTGGCGTAGAACACCACCCCTGCGGTATCGGTGTCTTCGTAATATACGCGTATATCCAGCGTCTGCTTGGGCGTTTCAGTTGACATGGGTTTCGTTGAGCGACGTGACAAGCCCGGCGAATTCAGGCCGGGCGTCGGGCACATAATAAACCTTTCGGCCTTCCAGTGGGGGCCAAGTGTAATTCAGCGTAATAATTTTAATTGCTCTATTGCATGGGCCAGGGCGTCGCCGACGGGGATATTGCCGGACTGCCCGCTGCGGCGATCCTGGAATTCGACGATGCCGTCCTTCAGGCCGCGATCGCCCACCGTGATACGCAGCGGCGCGCCGATGAGCTCCCAGTCGGCGAACATGACGCCGGGCCGCGTGTCGCGGTCGTCCAGCATGACGTCCACGCCTTGTTCCTGAAGCTGCCGGTACAGAGTTTCGGCGGTGTTGCGCACTGTTTCACTCTTGTGGAAGCCCATGGGGCAGATGACCGCTTCGAACGGCGCGATGGCCTTGGGCCAGATGATGCCCTTGTCGTCGTGGTTCTGTTCGATGGCGGCGGCGGAAATGCGGCTGATGCCGATGCCGTAGCAACCCATTTGCAAAACGGCCGGCTTGCCGTCGGTTTCCAGGAACGTGGCCTGCAGCGCCTTGGAGTACTTGTCGCCCAGGAAGAACACGTGTCCGACTTCGATGCCGCGCTGAATCGCCAGTTGTCCTCCCCGGGGGTCGGGGTCGCCGGCGACGACGTTGCGCAGATCGGCCACCATGGTGGGTTCGGGCAGGTCGCGTCCCCAGTTGACTCCGGTGTAGTGGAAGCCTTCGTCGTTGGCGCCGCAGATGAAGTTGCTCATGTTGGCCACGGTGGCGTCGGCGATGACAGTCATGGGCTCTTGCGTCTGGATGGGGCCCAGGTAGCCGGGCGGGCAGCCGAACGCCCGCTTGATTTCGGCGTCGGTGGCGAAGCGATAGCCGCGATCGAGGCCGGCAAGCTTGCCGGTCTTGACTTCGTTCAGCTCGTGGTCGCCGCGCAGCAGCAGCAGCCACAGGGCGGCCTGGCCGCCTTCTTCCTCGGGCTCGGTGGCCAGCACGATGGACTTGACGGTGTCCGACAGCGGGCGCTGCAGCAGTTCGGCCACGGCCTCGCACTTTTGCGCGTCGGGGGTGGGCGTTTTGACCAGCGCTTCGGCAGCCGCGCCGCGTTCGGTGATGAGGCAGGGGGCCTCGGCCAATTCGATGTTGGCCGCGTATTGCGAGTCGGGGTTGTAGACCAGCAGATCCTCGCCGGTGTCGGCGATGACCTGGAATTCGTGGCTGCGCGAGCCGCCGATGGAGCCGGTGTCGGCGGCCACCGCCCGGAATTCCAGGCCGAGCCGCTCGAATATGCGCATGTAGGCGGCATACATATTGTCGTAGCTGGCCTGCGCCGAGGCTTCGTCGCGGTCGAAGGAATAGGCGTCCTTCATGGTGAACTCGCGTCCGCGCATCAGTCCGAAGCGGGGGCGGCGCTCGTCGCGGAACTTGGTCTGGATATGGTAGAAGTTGACGGGCAACTGGCGCCAGCTATGGATTTCGTTGCGCGCGATGTCGGTGATGACTTCTTCCGAGGTCGGCTGCAGGACGAAATCGCGCTGGTGGCGATCCTTGATGCGCAGCAGTTCGGCGCCGTATTTTTCCCAGCGGCCCGACTCCATCCAGAGTTCGGCCGGCTGCACCACCGGCATCAGCAGTTCGATGGCGCCCGCCGCGTTCATTTCCTGGCGCACGATGTTTTCGATTTTGCGCAGCACCTTCAGGCCCAGGGGCATATAGGTATAGATGCCGCCCGCCGCCTTGCGGATCATTCCGGCGCGGGTCATGAGCTGGTGGCTGATGACCTCGGCTTCGGCGGGAGCTTCTTTGAGGGTGTTGATGTGATACTTGGATGCGCGCATGGTAGGGTTCTCGACAGATACGTATAATTGGACGTAATTGTATAAGTTTATAGAGGTGGCCCATGTTAGATCGCGAAGGCTACCGTCCTAATGTCGGCATTATCCTTGTAAACCATAAAAACGAGGTTTTTTGGGGTAAGCGTATTCGGGAGCATGCCTGGCAGTTCCCGCAAGGCGGCATCAAACACGGTGAAAGCCCAGTGCAAGCCATGTATCGTGAGCTTCACGAAGAAGTCGGCTTGCTGCCCGATCATGTCCGCATCCTGGGACGGACACGCGACTGGTTGCGCTACAACGTGCCCAGCGATTTCGTTCGGCGCGATTCGCGCGGCCTGTACAAAGGACAAAAGCAAATCTGGTTTTTGCTGCGGCTGGTCGGCCGCGATTCAGACGTCTGCCTGCGCGCCACGCGGCACCCCGAATTCGACGCCTGGCGCTGGAACCACTATTGGGTTCCGCTCGATGCCGTCATCGAGTTCAAGCGCGAGGTATACACCCAGGCGCTCAACGAGCTGGCCGGCGTGCTGTTCAAGCGCGGCCAGGACATCCGCTATTTGCGCCAGCGCGCGCATCGCGGGGGCGCGGCGCCCGACAAAGATCAGGCGCCCACGGCCGGCTAGCGTGCCACTGGCGCGCCAGGGCCCGGCGGGCTCAGTTCTTGCCGTCGAGCCGGGCGATCAGCGCGGAAGTATCCCAGCGGTTGCCGCCCATGTGCTGCACGTCGGCGTAGAACTGGTCGACCAGGGCGGTGAGCGGCAGCCGGGCGCCGTTGTTCCTGGCCTCGCTTAGCACCAGGCCCAGATCCTTGCGCATCCAGTCGACGGCGAAGCCGAAGTCGAACTTGCCCTGGGCCATGGTGCTGCCCCGGTTGTCCATCTGCCAGCTTTGGGCCGCGCCCTTGCCGATGACCTGGAGCACTTGTTCGATATCCAGGCCGGCCGTCTTGCCGAAGGCGATGGCCTCGGCCAGCCCCTGCAGGATGCCGGCGATGCATATCTGGTTGACCATCTTGCACAACTGGCCCGAGCCCGGCTCGCCCAGCAGGGTCACGGCCTGCGCGTAGGCGCGGGCCACGGGTTCCATGACGGCGAACTGCCCGGCTTCGCCGCCGCACATGACGGTGAGCCGGCCGTGGACCGCGCCCGCTTCGCCGCCCGAGACCGGGGCATCGACAAAACCGGCATTGTGCCTGGCCGCTTGCGCGTGCAGTTCACGTGCGACCTGGGCCGAGGCGGTGGTGTGGTCCACGAACAAAGCGCCTGCTCGCATGCCCGCCAGCGCGCCGTTTTCGCCCAGCACGACACTGCGCAGATCGTCGTCGTTGCCCACGCAACTGAATACGATATCCGCCTCTTGCGCTGCTTCGCGCGGTGTGGCGGCTGCCTTGCCGCCGAATTCCGCCACCCAGGCCTGGGCCTTGCCGGCGCTGCGGTTATAGACCGTGACGCGGTGCCCCGCCTTGCTCAGGTGCCCGGCCATCGGGTAGCCCATTACGCCCAGCCCCAGGAATGCGACGTTCAGGCTGGCGGCGGGAGCATAGGTTTTTTCGGCAATGGACGGCATGCGTATCTCCAGGTAGGCTTTTTTGATTCGTAAAGAAGTTTTTTGATTTATAGGCAGTAAATGCAAAGGCCGCTTCAAGCCTTTGCTCGGATGGCCGGAACATTGTAGACCAGCGCTTGCGCGTTCGATGCGTTCGATGGGACGGGCGCCGGTTTTCAGTTATGCTTTCACTCTTGATTCAAATTGAAGCCCATCTTGTCTTCCCACCGGGGGGAGGGATGGTTTACGATAACGCCCATGTTGCAAGATCTCGATACCCTCGCTGCCCGCATCGGGCAAATGGTGCAGTTGACCCGCCAGCTTCAGGCCGAGCGGGCGTCGCTGCAGGCGCGGCTTACCACGCTGGAGCAAGAACGCAGCGCACTGCGCGATCAGTTGGCCCGCCAGCTGAACGAGCACGCTTCCGTGGCGCAGCGCCTTTCCGAACACGACAACGAGATTGGCGCGGTGCGGGCTCAGGCCGAAGCCGCCCAACTCGAGTTGCGGCTCGAAGCCTCGCGCTACAAGGCCGACTACGACAAGGTCTCGCAAACCCTGCAGGCCAGCCAGTCCGAGGCGGATCGGCTGCGCGCCGCGGCAAGCGCGGCCAAAGACCGCATCGATGCCATACTAGAGCGTCTGCCTGGCGCGCCTCAGGAGTAACAGCCATGGAACGCATCGATGTATCCATCTTGGGGCGGGACTATTCCCTGGCCTGCGCCCCAGACGAAAAAGACGCCCTGCTTGCGGCGGTCCGGCTTGTCGACCAGCGCATGCTGGGGGTGAAAGGCTCTGGTAAAATTGCCAGCAACGAACGCATTGCCGTCATGGCCGCGATCCAGATCGCGGCCGAGCTGCTGGCCATGCGCGCGCCTGACGGACCGCTCAGCAATGTCGCCGTTGGCGATTTCAAGCGTAAAATCGACGACATGAACAGCATGATCGATCAAGTAATCGGAGCCTCCCCAGGTAAATAATAAAAGTCGGTAACCCAATACTGGTTGCGCGGCCGTGTCGGTCGGCGTAGCCTAACCCTTAGTCCCTGCAGTGTTTGTGACACGACCATACATTCCTTGAACCAATGCTTATGGCATATCGGTTGCCGGATTGACAAACAGGCGTGAACACCTTAACTTGGTGATCCCAGAGTTTGACTGATGGCGACCAACCTTGAACCCTCGGTTCCAGGATGCCGGTCTAGACGGCACAGGCGGGGCATTTTTCAAAAAGCTCGTCGTTCCACGACGGGCTTTTTCTTTTATGGGGAAAAAGCATGAATCAATTTGAAGAACTCCGGCCCGAAGGCCGGAGCCTCTCCTCCACAATGCGGGGGCGCCTTCGGCGCCGTATCGACCTTGCCTCGCTTGGCCTCGGCCTGAAGTCCGAGGCTTGCGCTTTGGTGCGTGGTCGAATAAAGCGTAAACAACTGTTGTGCGCGGGAGCGTTGGCCCTGGCCTGCGCATTCACGGCCCAGGCGCCGGCCTATGCGCAGGCGCCCGACGCAGCGTCCCAGGCCGCGGCCAAATGGCCCCAGGCCTCGCTGAACGCCGAGGCATCGTCCGTGGTGGCGCAAGACACGGTCAAGATCACGCTGGCGGCCGAGCTGACCGATGCGTCGCAGGCCAAGGTCGCCGCCGAGCTGGGCAAAACGCTGAACAGCGTCATGGATCAGGCCAAGGGCAATGCCAAGGTCAAGGCGCGCAGCGGCAGCTATAGCCTGTATCCGTTCACCGATAAAAGCGGCAAGATCACCTCGTGGCGCGGGCGCGGCGAAATCATCCTCGAGTCCACCGACTTCGAGGCCGCCTCGAAGCTTGCCAATACCTTGAGCGACCGCATGCCCATTTCCGGCCTGGCCTTCTCGGTCTCGCGCGAAGCCCGGGCCAAGGCCGAGCAAAGCCTTCTGGCCGAAGCCGTCAAGGCCTTCCAGCAGCGGGCCCAGGCTTTGACCGATGCCTTCGGCTATTCCTCGTATGCATTGCGCAATGTGGAACTGGGCGGCTCGGGCGCGCAGCCTTATCAGCCGGCCCCGCGCATGATGGCGATGGCCGCCGACAAGGCCGCCGTGCCGCTCGAGGGCGGAACCGAAACCGTCACGGTGTCGGTGCGCGGTTCGATTTTCCTGAAAGGAAAAAAATAATCGCGCCAATGACGATCATGGGCAGCGACAATAGCTGCCCCATCGATAGTCCTCCGGCCAAAAGGCCCAGAAAGGCGTCGGGGGCGCGGGTGAACTCCACCAGGAAGCGGAATACGCCATAGCCCATCAGGAACACCGCGCTGATTTGCCCGACGGGGCGCGGCTTTCTGGCGAACCACCATAGAATGGCGAACAAGGCAAAGCCTTCGAGTCCCATTTCGTAAAGTTGGGATGGGTGGCGCGGAATCCCGTCGCCGGTTTGCGGGAAAACCATGCCCCAGGGCATGGTGGTGGGCCGGCCCCAGAGTTCGCCGTTGATGAAGTTGCCCAGGCGGCCGGCCGCCAGCCCAAGCGGGATGAGCGGGGCGATGAAATCGCCCACTTCAAGAAACCGGTATTTTTTCTTGCGGGCAAACAGCAGCAACACGGTAATGACGCCGATGAGGCCGCCGTGGAACGACATGCCGCCCTGCCAAAGGTAAAAGATTTCCTGCGGGTGAGCCAGGTATTGGGAAGGCTGGTAGAACAGTACATAGCCCAGGCGTCCGCCAATGACCACGCCAAGCACGCAATAAAAGATCAGGTCTTCCAGATCGGCCACGGTAAGCTTGCTTTTGCCGTGCTGGATGCGCCAGCGTCCAAGAATCCAGACAAGCGCGAAGCCCACCAGGTACATGAGCCCGTACCAGTGAACGGCGACAGGCCCGATTTGTATGGCGATGGGGTCAAACTTTGGGTACTGGAGCATAAGAGGTTTTCTATGACGAGTGGTTTGAACGAGTTTGCGCCGGTCATGCAAAAAAACGCGCACGAATGGCGCCGCTTGATGCGCCGTTGCGTGGCGTTGCGCCGCCGTCTGGCCGATAATACCCTCTATATCCTGAATTCTCTCTGCGGGCGCGAATTATTTATGGCGATTACTTTTATGCCATCCAAGTACAAGAAGGCAAGTTTCATGGCCATGTCGATGTGGTTCAAGCTCAACAAAAAGGCACGCGGCTCCGCCGTTGCGCCGTCGGCGTTTGTCGTCGCGCTGTCCTTGCTGGTTGCGGGCGTGCCAAGCATGCCGGCGCGGGCGCAAACCGTGGGGCTGGGCCTGGCGCAGGCCAAGAACTGCATTGCCTGCCATACCGTGGACAGGCAGCGGGTCGGCCCAGCCTTCAAGGCCGTGGCCCAGCGCTTTGCCGGCCATGACGGGGCCGTCGATTACCTGGCGCACAGCATCCGTAGCGGCGGCGGCGGCCGCTGGGGCGCCATTCCCATGCCGGCCCAGCCGCAGGTCAGCGAGACCGAGGCGCGCGAACTGGCAAAATGGATTTTGTCGCTGGCCGATGCCGATGCAAAAAAATAGGGGCTTGCCGTGCATCATTGACCGGCGCGTGCGCCGGCGAGGTGATCGAGCAGATTGAAACCGAAGCATCCATGAGGATCCATAATGGAAAACACAGAAACTTCCGAACTTGAGTTCATCACCCTGGGCGGCGGCTGCTTCTGGTGCACCGAGTCGGTGTTCCTGGCGGTGCGCGGCGTGCGCACCGTCATGTCGGGCTACAGCGGAGGCCGCAGCGAGAACCCGAGCTATGAACAGATATGCGGCGGCGATACCGATCACGTCGAGGTGGTGCGGGTCGGCTTCGACCCGGGCGTCGTCGACCTGGCAACCATACTGGAAATATTTTTTGCTACGCACGACCCCACCTCCTTGAATCGGCAGGGGGCGGATGCCGGCACGCAGTATGCGTCGGTTGTCTTTTATGAAACCGAGCAACAAAAAGAAGTGGCGCGCAAGGTCATGGCGCAGACTCAGGAGCTGCTGGGCCGCAAGCTGGAAACCCGCCTCGAGCCCGCGCCAAAGTTCTGGCCCGCCGAAGACTACCATCGCGACTATTACGCCAGGCATCCCCAGCAGGGCTATTGCCAGATGGTCATTTCGCCCAAGATGGCCAAGCTGCGCCAGAAGTTCGCGCCGCTGCTGCGGGCGTAACCAATGTAAAGCCGCGCCATACCTACATAACTACATAAGGAGAGCGGCCGGGCCATGAAAAGCGTGGCCACGCTTTGGGTGTCTGTTGTGCTGCCGGACGCTTGATCCGTCGGCAGGCCGGCACCCCTGGCGGCCACGGCCTTTTGCCAACGTTCCTATGCCGTTCTTCCTTCAAGACAGGTTTTTCGTGACGGCTTTCAGGCTTGGTCCGAAGGTGCGCGCCGGCCCGGTAAAAAAAATTTCATTCTTTCGTAAAAAAAATCCCCGAATCCGATCAAGGGGTTAGGGGGAAGGGGGAGGGGGATTGCCTGGTGTTGGGGAGGAATTTGGGTCAAAGCGAGTTGCGCGGTGGAAAAAGGCTTGCTATAGTTACGTTCTTTCGCGGCACACA
>NZ_DATMGA010000008.1:0-11155 GCF_035555955.1 Eoetvoesiella sp.
CCCCACCTTGGGCACCACGTTGCGCACCGGCGTCTGGCCGCCGACGGCGGCGGCTGCGGCGTTGGCCGAGGCCAGCGCCTCGTCGTAGTCGGAGTGGTGGTACTGCACGTTCTGCACATGCGGTTGCGCCGCTTCGGCCTCGGCCTGCTCGACCTGCTCGGACGACTGCACGCGCACCGTCATCAGCACGCGCACCACGTCGTCGCGGACCCGCTCCAGCATGCCCGAGAACAGTTCGAAGGCTTCGCGCTTGTATTCCTGCTTGGGATTCTTCTGCGCATAGCCGCGCAGATGGATGCCCTGGCGCAGGTAATCCAGCGCCGACAGGTGCTCGCGCCAATGCGTGTCGATCGCCTGCAGCATGATCGAACGCTCGAACTGCGACCACGATTCCTCGCCCACCTGGTCCACCTTGGCCTGGTAGGCGTCGCGGGCCGCGGCCACCACGCGCTCGCGCAGTTCCTCGTCGTTCAGGTTGGGTTCCTTTTCCAGCATCTCGGTCAACGGCAGATGCAGGTGCCAGTCGGCTTCCAGCGCCTTTTGCAGCGCGGGGATGTCCCACTGCTCTTCGACCGATTCCGGCGGCACATAGGTATTGAACAGCTCCGTCACGGCCGCATCGCGCAGGTTGTGCACGGTGGCGCCGACGCTGGCGGCTTCCAGCACGTCATTGCGCTGCGAGTACAGCACCTTGCGCTGGTCGTTGGCGACGTCGTCGTACTCCAGCGATTGCTTGCGGATGTCGAAGTTGCGGCCTTCCACCTTGCGCTGCGCGGTCTCGATCGAACGCGTGACCATGCCGGCCTCGATGGGCTCGCCCTCGGGCAGCTTCAAGCGCTCCATGATGGCGCGCACGCGGTCGCCCGCGAAAATGCGCATCAGGGAGTCTTCCAGCGACAGATAGAAGCGCGACGAGCCCGGATCGCCCTGGCGGCCCGCGCGGCCGCGCAACTGGTTGTCGATGCGGCGCGACTCGTGGCGCTCGGTGCCGATGATGCGCAACCCGCCCGCCGCCTTGACCGCCTCGTTGGCGGGCTGCCAGTTGGCCTTGAGGCTTTCGATGCGTTCGGCTTTTTCCTCGTCGGACAGGGTTTCGTCCTGCCTGATGAAATCGATCTGCTTCTCGACGCTGCCGCCCAGCACGATATCGGTGCCCCGGCCGGCCATATTGGTGGCGATGGTGATCCGCCCCGGCACTCCCGCCTCGGCGACGATTTCTGCCTCTCGCGCATGCTGCTTGGCATTCAGGACTTCGTGCGGCAGGCCGGCCTTTTTAAGCAGGCCCGACAGCAGTTCGGAATTCTCGATGCTGGTGGTTCCGACCAGCACCGGCTGGCCGCGCTTGTGGCAGTCTTCGATGTCGGCCTTGATGGCGTTGTACTTTTCGTGGTCGGTCTTGAATACCTGGTCGTTCTGGTCGATACGGGCCATGGGCCGGTTGGTGGGAACGATGACGGTTTCCAGGCCGTAGATTTCCTGGAACTCGAACGCCTCGGTATCGGCCGTACCCGTCATGCCCGCCAGCTTGTCGTACATGCGGAAGTAGTTCTGGAAAGTGATGGACGCCAGGGTCTGGTTTTCGTTCTGGATGCGAACGCCCTCTTTGGCCTCCACTGCCTGATGCAGGCCGTCGGACCAGCGCCGGCCCGCCATGAGGCGCCCGGTGAACTCGTCGACGATGACCACTTCGTCGTTCTGCACCACGTATTGCTGGTCGCGGAAGAACAGGTTGTGCGCGCGCAGCGCCACCATGAGGTGATGGATCAGCGAAATATGGCGGGGCTCGTACAGCGAGTCGCCCTCGGGCAGCACCTTGATGTCGACGAGGATTTGCTCGGCCTTGATCATGCCGGCCTCGGACAAATGCACCTGCTGGCCCTTTTCGTCGACCCAGAAGTCACCCTCGGGTTCGGGCTCGTGGGGCTTGGGCTCGCCCGACATGCGCGTCATCATGGGCGGCACGACGTTCATGCGGATGTACAGGTCGGTGTTGTCCTCGGCCTGGCCGGAGATGATCAGCGGCGTGCGGGCTTCATCGATGAGAATGGAGTCGACCTCGTCGACGATGGCGTAGGCCAGCTCGCGCTGGCGGCGGTCTTCGGCGCGGTACTCCATGTTGTCGCGCAGGTAGTCGAAACCATATTCGTTGTTGGTGCCGTAGGTGATGTCGGCCGCGTAGGCGGCTACCTTTTCCTCGTTCTCCTGCTGGGGAACGACCACGCCGACCGACATGCCCAGAAAGCCGTACAGCCGGCCCATCCACTCGGCATCGCGCCGGGCCAGGTAATCGTTGACGGTCACGACATGCACGCCCCGGCCCGACAAGGCATTCAAGTAGACGGCCAGCGTGGCCATCAGGGTTTTACCTTCGCCGGTGCGCATTTCGGCGATCTTGCCGGTGTGCAGGGTAATGGCGCCAAGCATCTGGACGTCGAAATGGCGCATGCCGAATACCCGCTTGCTGGCTTCCCGAACTACGGCAAAGGCTTCCACCAGCAAGCTGTCCAGCGAGGCGCCCGCCTGGTACCTGGAACGGAACTCGTCCGTCTTGGCCTGCAGCTGCTCGTCGGACAAGGCAACCATGGCAGGTTCGAGCGCGTTGATTTGTGCGACTTGCTTGCGATATTGCTTGAGTATCCGATCGTTGCGACTACCAATAAGCTTTTTTAGCAAAGAAACCATTCTTGTGTCGATGATGCGGGCTAACCGGCCTGCGGCCTGCTGCCTGGCTCATATTATTTAGGGTTGGCGGCAATAACCGCAGGAAAACGAGACAGTTTAACGCACCTTAGGCAAGATGGCTTCAACTTGCTCCGATGCGTCCGCGACTGCGGTCGGGCCGGGCTGCACCCTGGCCAGGAACAAGGTTGGATTCAGCGGATGGCCCGCCATACGCACCTCGAAATGCAGATGCGGCCCGGTCGAACGCCCGGTGGTGCCCACGTTGGCGATAACCTGGCCCTTCTCGACGATGTCGCCTACCTTGACGTCCAGCCTGGAGGCATGGGCATAGCGGGTTACGAGACCATTGCCATGGTTGATTTCGACCATTTTGCCGTAACCCGACACCCGCCCCGCCTCGGTCACGACGCCCCCCGAGGCGGCCCGGATGGGGGTTCCCCTGGGCGCCGCGAAATCCAGGCCTTCGTGCATGGCGTAGCGGCCAGTGACCGGATTGCGGCGCCAGCCGAACGACGAACTCAAATAAGGGTAGTTGACGGGCTGATAGGTAGGCAGGCTGGCTTCGACCCCGGCCCGTTTTGTAAGGGCCAGGTCCAGCATGGCGAACCGGTCGTTCTGCAAGGCCACCTGCTGCTGCAGCCGGTCGAGCTCGCGCCCCAGGCTCTCCGAAGAGCGCAAGGCGGCGTCGTCGGGAGTGATGTAGTCCATGACGGTCGCCTGGGCCTGGGTGAGATCCGCCTGGATCTCGGGGTCGGTATACGATACCCCGGCCACTTGCGCCACGCGCTTGCTCACGCCCTCCATGGCGATGAGCTTGGCCTGCAGGTCGCCCACCTTGGCGGCCAGGAGGTCGACATTGCCGCGAATATAATTGGAGTCGCGCACCGCCAGGTCGGCCAGTGCGCGCTCTTGTGTGGCGCTGAGCGCGGCCGGAGGGTTCACGCGGGCCTGCACCCAGGCGCCGGCCCCGGCGGCCAGGCCCAGGCCAAACATGGCCAAGGCCGCGGCCAGGGGCAACTTAAGCCCCTTGGCTGCGGATTCGCCGGACAGCCCCTTCAACAATACAATTCTCACTAGAAATCCTTACTAACACATTTAGATACTAGAGCCGCATGCCCCGAAATCCAGGACAACCGTTCGACAAACGCGGCTCCGCCAGCCACACGGCGGCGGACTGGCTGGGCAGCGACCAGCACGGCGCCAATGTGCTGTCGACGGCGCGCATGCTGCTGTCCATAGAGCAGGCCGCAAAACAGGTTTTGCCGCCCGCCCTGGCACAGGTTTGCAAAGTAGCGCGTATAGACAGACAGCAAATCACGCTGGCGGTTCCCAGCGCGGCCTACGCGGCCCGACTGCGGCAGTTGGCCCCCCGCATCGTTCAGCTATTGGCGGGAAATGGATGGAACCTTAATGAAATCAGCGTCAAGGTTCAAGCCGGCTTGTTACAAAGCCAGACAAAAACAGCACGGACCAAGTCAGCCGTGCCATTGGACGACAACGCGCTGGATGCGTTTGAAAGACTCAGGAGCAGCCTGAAACCCGGGCCCCTGGCCGACGCCATAAGCCGGCTGCTGGTTCATCACGGCAAAGCCGAATAACCGGCCAGGCAGCCATTTTAATGCAAACCGGGATTCCGCTGGTTTGCTAGGCGAACTTCCACTCATTGGCAAACGCCTTGGGCGCCGCGGCGGGAGATTCGTAGGTAACGAGTTCCCAGGACTCCTGATTGGCCAGCAAGGCGCGCGCCAGCTGGTTGTTCAGGCCATGGCCCGATTTGCATGCCACATACTTGGCTACCAGGGGCTTGCCCAGCAGATACAGGTCGCCGATGGCATCGAGTATCTTGTGCTTGACGAACTCGTCGTCGTAGCGCAGGCCATCGGAATTGAGCACCCGGTATTCGTCCATGACGATGGCGTTGTCCAGGCTGCCGCCGCGCGCCAGCCCGGCCGCCCTCAGGGCCTCGACCTCGCTGACAAACCCGAACGTGCGGGCGCGGGCAATGGTCTTGACGTAGGAATCGCGGGCGAAGTCGACCTCGGCGAAGTTGGCCGTGGAGTCGATGGCCGGATGGTGGAAATCGATGGCGAACGACAGGGCAAAACCGTCGTAGGGTTCCAGGCGCGCCCATTTCAGGTCGTTGCCTTCGCCCTCTTGCACCTCGATGGTTTTGAGAACCTTGATGAACTGCTTGGCCGCCGGCTGTTCGAGCAGGCCCGCCGAACGCAGGAGATATACGAACGTGCCCGCGCTGCCGTCCATGATGGGCACTTCCTCGGCAGTAAGATCGATATGCAGGTTGTCGATACCCAGGCCGGCCAGCGCCGACATCAGGTGTTCGACCGTCGAGACGCGGACATTGCCCTTTTGCAGAACCGACGCCATGCGCGTACCGCCCACATTCACGGCCTGTGCGGGAAAGTCGACCACCTCGGGCAGGTCGACGCGATGAAACACAATCCCCGTGTTGGGGTCGGCCGGACGGAGCGTGATTTCGACTCGACGCCCGGAGTGAAGCCCCACACCCTTTGTGCTGATCGCTTTTTGGATGGTGCGCTGACGTAACATACAGTGTTTGAAGAAAATATGGACACGGATTGCAGGCAAGGCCTATGCAATCGACCCCGTATTGTAACAAACTTGAGAGCCATGCTCTAAGTTTTAACGCAATCGCCTGCCGGTTGCTCTTTCAACATGTTTCAAAAGATCCGCGGCCGCGCCTCTTCCCCGGGGAAGAAGAAGCTGCGCGGCCAAGCCGGAAGCCGGCGCCGGGTCGACGGCGCCCGCAAACATGCGAGAGTCGTTGTTTACAACAATACGCCGATATCAGTCCGCCTGTTTGCGCAGGAAGGCCGGAATATCGAAGTGGTCCATGCCCGCGGTTTCCAGGGCGCGCACCTGGGCCGTGGCCTGGCTGCGCGGATTGCGGATCACCGCCGGGACTTCCGAGTTGGCGAAGTCGTGGCCGCCGATGAAAGGCTGGTTGTCCGTGCCCGTGCGCTGGACTTCGGCATGGTTCTGCACCAGTTGCGGACGCGACACCGCGTTGCTGCGGCCAAGGCCGGTCGCCACGACGGTAACGCGCAGGTTTTCACCCATGGATTCGTCGTACGCCGTGCCGTAGATGACGGTAGCGTCCTCGGCGGCGTAGCTGCGGATGGTGTCCATGATCTCGCGGGTTTCGCGCATCTTGAGCGTGCGGCTGGCGGTGATGTTGACCAGCATGCCGCGCGCACCGTGCAGATCCACGCCTTCCAGCAGGGGGCAAGCGATGGCCTGCTCGGCCGCGACGCGGGCGCGATCCGAGCCCGCGGCAATCGAAGTGCCCATCATGGCCTGGCCTTGCTCGCCCATGATGGTCTTGACGTCTTCGAAGTCGACGTTGACATTGCCTTCGACATTGATGATCTCGGCGATGCCCGCGCACGCATTGTGCAGCACGTCGTCCGCAGCCTTGAAGCAGTCTTCCTGCGTGGCGTCCTCGTCCATCAGGTCGTACAGGTTCTCGTTGAGCACGACGATCAGCGAATGCACGTGCTTGGACAGTTCGTTGATGCCCTCCTCCGCCATTTTCAGGCGCTTGGAGCCCTCGAACGAGAACGGCTTGGTCACCACGCCCACGGTCAGGATGCCCAGCTCTTTGGCGACCTCGGCCACCACGGGGCCCGCGCCGGTGCCCGTGCCGCCGCCCATGCCCGCCGTAATGAAGACCATATGCGCGCCGGTCAGGGCAGCGCGGATTTCCTCACGGGCGGTTTCCGCGGCCGCACGGCCTTGCTCGGGCTTGGCGCCGGCACCCAGGCCGGTGCGGCCAAGGCGGATCTGAACAGGCGCCTCGCTGGTCGTAAGCGCCTGGGCATCGGTATTGGCGCAGATGAAATCCACGCCATGGATGCCCGAACGGATCATGTGCGCCACGGCATTGCCGCCCGCCCCGCCCACGCCTACGACCTTGATAACGGTACCGCTGCTGCTGTTATCGAGCATTTCAAAATTCATCATGATTGACTCCCTCACATATCCAAATTAAAGCGATTAATACGAAAAAAAATCCCCGGTACTGCCGTTTCGGAAATCGCTTCAAAAGAAATGCCAGCCTGTCGACTCGCACCTAATTTGAAACGCCTCCCCAGTTACGGACGATGCTGCCGTCCGCCCCCTCAAGGCCTTCTTACGGGCCTCAATTCATGAACCACTCTTTCATCCGCGCCAGCAGGGACTTGACGCTGCCCTTCTGCTGGGCCACCTTGCGGCCGCGCGCACGCTGCAGCCGCGCCTCGATCAGCAGGCCCATGACGGTTGAAAAACGTGGATTATGCATGACATCGGCCAGACTGCCTTCGTAGTCGGGCACGGCGACGCGCACAGGTTTCAAAAATACGTCCTCGGCCAGTTCGACGATGCCCGGCATCAAGGCCGTGCCGCCCGTCAGAACCACGCCCGACGCCAGCAGGTCTTCGTAGCCGGACTCGCGCACGATTTGCTGGACGAAGGTAAACAGCTCTTCGACGCGCGGCTCGATGACGGCGCCCAGCGCCTGGCGCTTGACCTGCCGATTCGGCCGGTCGCCCAGGCCCGGCACTTCGATGTGTTCGTCGGCGTTGGCCAGCACCTGCTTGGCGACGCCGAAGCGCAGCTTGATTTCCTCGGCGTCCGGCGTCGGGGTGCGCAGCATGGCGGCGATGTCGCTGGTGATCTGGTCGCCGGCAATCGGCACGACGGCGGTATGGCGAATGGCGCCGCCGGTATAGATGGCGATGTCGGTCGTGCCGCCGCCGATATCCACCAGCACTACGCCCAGTTCCTTTTCATCCGCGGTCAGGCAGGAAAGGCTGGACGCCAGCGGCTGCAGGATCAGGTCCTGGACTTCCAGGCCGCAGCGGCGCACGCACTTCACGATGTTTTGCGCGGCGCTTACCGCGCCGGTCACGATGTGCACACGCACCTCCAGGCGCAGCCCGCTCATGCCGATGGGCTCGCGGATGTCCTCCTGGGAATCCACGATGAACTCCTGGGTCAGCACGTGCAGCACCTGCTGGTCGGTGGGAATGTTGACGGCCTTGGCGGTTTCGATGACGCGCGCCACGTCGGTGGGGGTGACTTCCTTGTCCTTCACCGCCACCATACCGCTGGAGTTGAAGCTGGTGATGTGGCTGCCCGCAATGCCCGTATACACCTCGCGGATTTTGCAGTCGGCCATCAATTCGGCTTCTTCCAGCGCGCGCTGAATCGAATTCACCGTGGCTTCGATATTGACCACCACGCCCTTGCGCATGCCCTGGGATTCATGCTGACCCAGGCCAATCACTTCGAAGCGCCCTTCCGGCAATATCTCGGCCACCACGGCCACCACCTTGCTGGTGCCGATATCGAGTGCAACGATCAGATCCTTGATGTCACGAGTCATAGGTTTTCTATTTAGTAGAGGTATGTGAAACAGGGGCCAACGTAATGGCAAAACCGTTGGCGTAACGTAAATCGGCGCTATCTACCACACGCCCGTTCAGGCGCTTCGTCAACATCGGCCAGGCGTTCACGAAGCGCTCGATCCGGGCTGCGAACGGCAGCGCGCCCGAACGCCCGTGCGGATCGGCCACATCGGCCGCCGGGTCGCGTCCCAGGCTCAGGCGCAGCCCGTTCGACAATTCAACCGACCACGCATAACGCGGGCTCAACGAAATTTCGCTTACATGCAGGTTCAGGGGCGCAAACCAGCGCGCCACCTCGGCATAGCGCTGCACGACCAGGCGCTCGGAATTATCGGGGCCGTAGAAATGCGGCAACCCGGCATCGTCCGGCAACTCGCCCTGGTTGGCGCTGAATGCCTCTCCCCAGGTGTTGATCATTTCGTCCTCGTTCCACAAGGCCAGCGGCTGCTGCTCTTCGATCTGGACCCGCAAGGTGTTGGGCCAGACACGGCGGATGCGCACATGGCGCACCCACGGCACGGTCTCGAGCAACTGGCGCGTCTTGTCCAGGCTGACCGTAAAGAAATTGCCCTTGATCTGGCCCGCTATGGTGGCCTGCACCGTCGCCGAGGACACGTAGCTCAGCGCGCCGGCCTGCAGCGGCTCGATCTGGATTTGCGCAATGGCGAAATACGGCCGCTGCGCCACCCAGACGACGACGCTCGCAATCATGGCCAATACCGCCAGCAAAGCTAGCGTATTGGCTATGAAGTTCGTGAGGCGGGCGTCGTTGAACACGTTCGGGTCGCTCCTGATTAAATACTGGCCGGCGGCGGCTGCACTTTGCACGACGCGCTTTCAAGAATGATCATGCAAAGCTCGGCATAGCCGATGCCTGCCGCCTTGGCCCCCATGGGCACCAGCGAATGGCTGGTCATGCCCGGCGAAGTATTCATTTCAAGCAGCCAGGGCCGTCCCTGCGCGTCGAGTATGAAGTCGGCCCGGCCCCAGCCTTCGCAATCCAGCGCGCGGTACGACTCGACGGCAAGGCGCTGCAACTGCGCAGCGGCGGCCTCGTCGAGCTGGGCGGGGCATATATACTGCGTATCGTTCGACACATACTTGTGCTCGTAATCGTAGTTGCCTTGCGGCGCAATGATCTCGACGGCAGGCAGTGCGCGCGCATCCGGGCCCTTGCCCAGCACCGGCACGGTCAGCTCGCGGCCTTCGATGAACTGCTCGACCAGCACATCTTCGTCGTAGCGGGCCGCCAGTTCGTATGCCGCCCGCAACTGGGATTTTTCCGTGACCTTGGTCACGCCCAGCGTCGATCCCTCGTGCGGCGGCTTCACCATGAGCGGCAGGCCGAGCCCGGCAATAGCGCCATCGAAGTCCGCCGAGCCCGAAAGCACCGCGTAGCCCGGCGTGGGCAGACCGCGCTCGAGCCAGACCTTCTTGGTCATGATCTTGTCCATGGAAAGGCTGGAGGCCATGGGGCCGCTGCCGGTGTACGGCAGTTGCATGAGCTCGAGCATGCCCTGCAAGGTGCCGTCCTCGCCGTAGCGGCCATGCAGGGCGATGAACACGCGATCGAACCCTGCATTGACCAGGTCGATCAAGGTGCGCGTGCCGGTGTCGAACAAATGGGCGTCCACGCCCTGGCTGCGCAACGCATCGCACACTCCCTGCCCGGACATGAGCGACACCTCGCGCTCGGCCGAACGGCCCCCATACAACACACCGACATGGCCAAACCGCGCGTTCATAACAACTCTCCTACTTGTGCGGGTACTTTGCTGATGGACCCCGCCCCCATGACGATCACGACGTCGCCGTCCACGGCGAAGTCGGCAATCGCCCGCGGCAGATCCTTGACATCCTCGACGAACAGGGGCTCGACCTTGCCCGCCACGCGTATCGCCCTGCTCAAGGCCCGGCCGTCGGCCGCGACCAGGGGCTGCTCGCCCGCCGGATACACGTCGGTCAGCAGGACCGCGTCCGCCGAGCTCAGGACCTGGACGAAGTCCTCGAAACAATCGCGTGTGCGGGTATAGCGATGCGGCTGGAATGCCAGGACGATGCGCCGCTGCGGCCAGGCGCCGCGCGCTGCCGCAAGCGTAGCAGCCATCTCGACGGGATGGTGTCCGTAATCGTCAATTAATGTAAAGCTTCCACCGCCGCGGGCGGCCGACACCGGGAAATCGCCATGCTGGGTGAACCGGCGGCCCACGCCGTTGAACACGGCCAGGGCTTCGGCGATCGCCGCGTCGGGCACGCCCAGCTCGGTCGCCACGGCAATGGCGGCCAGGGCGTTCAGCACATTGTGCACACCGGGCAGATTCAGGCTGATGGCCAGCGAAGGCAAAGAACCGGCGGCGCTGCGCCGCTCCACGTCGAAATGCATCACCGTTCCCTGCGCACGCACGTTCACCGCGCGCACCAGCGCATCGGGGTTCACGCCATACGTCGTCACGGGACGGGAAATGAAGGGAATGATTTCGCGCACATTGGCGTCGTCGCTGCATACGACGGCGCTGCCGTAGAACGGCAGCCGCTGGGTAAATTCGATGAAGGCGCTCTTGAGCCTGGCTACGTCGTGGCCATAGGTGTCCATATGATCGACGTCGATGTTCGTGATGATGGCCATGACCGGCAGCAGGTTCAGGAACGACGCGTCGGACTCGTCGGCCTCGACGACGATGTACTCGCCCTGGCCCAGCCGCGCATTGGCGCCGGCCGAGGTCAGCCGCCCGCCGATCACGAAAGTGGGATCCAGCCCGCCTCCGGCCAGCACGCTGGCCACCAGGCTGGTCGTGGTGGTCTTGCCATGAGTGCCCGCCACCGCAATGCCCCGCTTCAGGCGCATGAGCTCGGCCAGCATCAGGGCGCGCGGCACCACGGGAATATGCGCGGCGCGCGCGGCCAGCACTTCGGGGTTGTCGCCCGACACGGCCGTCGACGTCACGATGGCGCCCACGCCCTTGACGTTGTCGGCGCTATGCCCGATGGTGACTTTCGCCCCCAGGCTCGCCAGCCGGCGCGTCACCGCCGACTCCTGGATATCG